>CAYRDO010000111.1:6541-13724 GCA_964422985.1 uncultured Rhodohalobacter sp.
ATGCCAGACGGATCCATAGCCTACACACGTGACGGCAATTTCAATATTGATTCTGTTGGCCGAATGGTAACGCCTTCAGGCAGACCGCTTGCAGATCAAATAGAAATTCCTGCTGATTCAGTGGCTATTCAAATTTCAAAGGATGGAATGGTTTCAGCCAAATTGAGCGGAGACAGCCGAACGATCGACCTCGGGCAAATCGAATTGGCAAAGTTTGTGAACCCGGGAGGATTGGAGGCGATTGGAGATAACCTGTTCGTTCAAACCGAAACCTCCGGCGAACCTTTCTTCGGTATTCCCGATATGGATGGTTTTGGTGGATTACAGCAAGGATTTTTAGAACAGTCGAACGTGGATGTTGTCACGGAAATGGTTGGTTTGATTGAAGCGCAAAGAGCCTATGAAACCAACTCAAAAATGGTTCAGACGGCAGATGAAATGATGTCGATGACAAATGCAATCAAACGCTAATTCTAATTACTCATGAAGTTTCGCTTCGCTTTTTTATTGGTTTTTTGCGGAATGATGATGCCACTCTCTGGGATCGCTCAATATTCTTCTGTTGAAAAAATCCAAGAGCTCGCGCATCAGGAAATATCTACGCTATGTGAAGAGTGTGAAGCAGCTGTAACTCCAAAATGGATTCCTAACAGTATTGAGAGTTTGGGATCACAGCAAATTACGGAGGTAGAGTTCACTCAAGTTGGCCTGCCGAAAGGGTATCAGACTGTAAACGTGTTTTTCCGGGAGAATGATGAAATACTCTCGCGAGACATCCAATTACACATTCAGATCGAAAAACCGTTGCCTGTATCAACACGAAGAATTGAGAGAAATGAAATGATATCTGAACATGACCTGGTGATGCAGATGACGGATATTACTCGTTTGCAACGAATGCCAATTGATTCTAAAGAACAGATTTTAAATCAATCTGCAGCCGGGTTGATCAAAAAAGGCGATATCATTTATGAGACAAGCTTGCAAAAAAAACCTGTTGTTAGAGCCGGAGATCAGGTAAAAATGATCTATGCGGAAGGCGGGGTAGAGGTGGCATTGCATTGCAATGCACGAGAGGATAAAGCGAAAGGTGAGAATATTCGGTTGTACAGTGAAAAAACCAGAAAAACGTATATCGGGAAAGTAATAACCTCAGAAAAAGTTCTTTGGGAGAAAACATTATGAAGCCAATACTACGAGTCACAATTCTAATCATTTTTATGACGGGCTGCTTTTTACCGGCTTATGCACAGCAATCGCTCTATTCTGATATTAAAGCCCACCGACCCGGCGACCTGATTACGGTCATTTTGGTTGAGAATATTTCAGGTTCATTCAACAGTGATGCAAACACTGCTTCGAATACATCGGGGAGTGCGGAAAGTGGTGTTCAGGGAAATTTTCTACCGTTTGAGCCTATTTTTGGCGCAGATGCTCAGGTTCAATACAACTCGGATGAACGGGTATCAGCGAACCAAGGGCAACTCTTGGAAGGCACTGTGAGTGTTCGCGTGGAAGAAATATCAAACTCGGGAAATCTTATGGTGATGGGGTCACGAAGCACAGAAATCAATGGAGAACGGCATGAAATGACGATCGAAGGGTTGGTTCGTCCATCAGATGTAACCGATACGAATGAGGTATTATCCTATAGAATCGCCAATGCTCAGATCACATATCTGAAAAAGGATGGAGTAAAAGAGAAATTTCACAAAACAGGTTTTGGCCGAAAGGTAATTTGGGGATTGGTTGGTGCTGCTACAGGAGCGGCGGTTATAATCTTTAAATAGAAAAAGACGAATGATGAAAGGAAAGTTTAATTTTTGGATTTCCATTTTAGTGTTGGCCTCACTTATGTCAACCGTCGCGAATATGTCCGTGGCACAGACCAGGATCGGTACCCTGGTGGAGATCAATCAGGCGCAGACACAAAAAATTATCGGTTACGGGCTTGTTACGGGGCTTGACCGAACGGGGGACAGAACGTACGGCAGCCGGGGCGCATCATTTACTGTTCAGTCCGTAGCAAGTATGTTGGATAAATTTGGGATCAATGTAGATTCAGAGCGACTCAGGACAAGAAACGTTGCTGCTGTCATGGTTACAGCCGAAATCAGCCCATACCATTCACCGGGCAGCGAAATTGATATTACGGTTTCTTCTTTAGGGGATGCCCGCAGCTTGCGTGGTGGAGTCTTGTTGCAGACACCGCTGTTAAATCCACAAACGCAAGAGCTCTATGCATTTGCCCAGGGACCGCTTATTGTGGGAGGATATGATGCCGGTATTCCCGGTGCAAGGATATCGCAAAATCAATCGCTCACGGCAACAATTCCCGGGGGTGGAACTGTTGAGCGGAATGAAGTTTATATACCGACAAGAGAAGAACCTCTTGGTTTGATACTAAAAGACCCTAACTATACTAATGCCACCCGAATTGCCGAAGCTGCAAACGATCAATTTGAAGAAGAGATTGCATCCGTTTCCAATGCGGGACTTGTCACCATTCAGTGGCCTGACGGATTTGAGAATAGCGGGGACCTGAACTTTTTTACCAATACGGTTCTGGGATTGGAAATTGAAATGGAAACTCCCGCCCGTGTAGTGATTAACGAGCGAACAGGAACGATTGTGGCCGGGGGAGATGTGGTTATTGACGAGGTGCTCATTTCGCATGGAAATATCCAGATACAAACCCAGGTAACTCCTTTCGTATCACAACCACCGCCTTTTTCCGGAGGTAACACAGTCCAGGAGGCTATCCCATCAACAGGTGTAACTGAAGAGCAGGCCCAAAATCTTGTGTTGGAGCCCGATACCCAGGTATCAGACCTTTCGGAATCGCTGACGAATCTGGGATTTTCGGCCCGTGATATCATTTCCATTTTCCAGGCTATAGACAGGGCCGGAGCATTAAAAGGAACGTTAATTGTAATGTAAAAATGACATTGTATGAATGTGGAAAGTATAGAATTTATCAGGTCTGGCCGTTTGGATGACTCCTCGGAAGTTGTTCAGACAAAAAAAGAGGTGGCACTGGAATTTGAGAAGATTTTTGCCAGGAAGATTGTTCAGGAAATGACTAAAGGTCTGTTCAAAACATCCGATAATAATTCTGTGATGACCTCAGGTAACCATCTGTACCGCAGTAAAATGATAGAAACACTTTCTGAAGAGCTGGCAAAGCAGGAGATGTTGGGGATGTCAGAAAACGTTTTGAAACACTGGAATATTGAAACGGAATCGCCCGATAAAAACAGGTAATTCTAACCTTTATATATCACGATGGACTCATCAGATTCAAAACAATTCCGGGAGCTGAAAGCAAGGGTAACGAACCTGATTTCTGAATACAGAGATGCACGAAATCTGATTCAGGATCAAATCAACGCTGTTATTAATAGTGATTTAGCCTGGCTGGATTCATTACTGGAGCAGCAGTTGGAAAAATACAAATTGCTTGAAAAGCTGGAGCTTGATTTCAAGCAAGAGCTTGAACACGTTTTTCGGAATTTAAGGATGAGGAAAAAACAGTGTTCCCTGTCATTACTGCTTGAAACGTTGGACCAGCCCTCAAAAGAATTGAACCGGTTGCGGGAAGAACTTCATCAACAGGTTGAAAAAACGCAGGAATTACGACAACAGCTCGTTGAATTGCTTCAGTTTGCCAGCGAGCACAATACAGAGATATTCGAAAGAATATTTCGGTTTGAAGAAAATAAAAATTCCGAATCCTACAGTGCTGACGGGCAGAAAAAGAATCAAACTACAAACAGTGTTGCCATTAACCATAAAGTGTAAGTTATGAGAAGTATTTTTGATATTTCCAAGAGTGGCCTGTTCGCAGCCCAAAAATCGCTGGATGCAACTTCTCACAACATAGCCAATGCCAATACTCCGGGCTATACGCGCCAACGGACAGATCTTTCTGCCGAGGTTTTGCGAAAAAATGGATTTTTAATCGGACGCGGAGTTTCTGTGGATGTGGTTCAGCGACTTCGGAATGAGTTGACAGACCAGCAGATCCGACTGAAAGAAAACGAACTCGGAGATTTAAAAGAACGCGAACGCATTTATCAACAGATAGAATCGGTCATGACGAGCGTTTCGGGAAGCGATATGGACCTGGCTCTGAACGATTTTTTCAATTCATTTTCAGAGATGGCAAACGATCCGCAGGATAAGAATCTCCGGAACGTTGTTATATCAAAAACCCAAACACTGATAGACAAATTTCAGAATACATCCTCAGATCTGACCGATATTAAAGACCGAGTTTTTGATTCGGCCAGGGTAAAAGTGGACAGGGTAAATTCAATCCTGAAGAACCTTGCAGATGTAAATGCGGATGTGGCCCGATCAGAAGCAAGCGGGCGACCGGCACTGCATAGCAAAGATCAACAGACTCAATTGATGAGTGAACTGTCAGGATTGCTTGAAATCGATGAAAAATATAATGACGATGGCAGTGTGGAAGTTCGAATTGATGGAATTGTTGTATTGAATGCAAACGAATTCAAAGAACTACAAGCAGAGTCAGATCCGGGGAATGGAACATTCGACCTGGTCATGGCTGAGAACGGTAGAGAACTGGATCCCGGCAGCGGATCTTTGAAGGCCGATATCCATATGTACGAACAAGGAATACCAGAAATGACGGGCTCGCTGGATAAAATCGCTGAGGCGGTCGTTGAAAATATAAATGCGGTTCACTCCACCGGATATGGCCTTGAAGACGGAACTACAAGAAATTTTTTCGATCCTTCCAACACTACAGCCGGCTCCATTTCCATCAACCCAGATATTGTGGCTGAACCGAATCATATTGCCGCGTCCTCGGTACCTGGGGAATCCGGAAATAACGATATCGCCTTGCAACTGAGTGACATCAAAAACCTTGCAGTGCTGGATGGAGATACTCTTAATAACAACACGATTCAGATGCTAAGCCGTCCGGGGTTTAGGTTGAATGAGCTGGGTCAAAATATAGAATCAAAAGAATCGGCAATGAATATGCTGGTGAATCAGCAGCAAAGTGAATCCGGTGTAAATATCGATGAAGAACTAAGCAATTTGATCAAGTATCAGAATGCATACCAGGCTTCTGCTAAAGTTATGAATGTGGGGCAGAGCATGTATGACACCTTACTCGGATTACTCTAAAAAAGAAGATTAATATGAGAATAACCCAACTTTTATCGTTTAACAGGTTCCAGGATAATCTGCAAAGTAACATGAAGAAGCTTGCGAAGTTTCAGCATCAGCTTTCTACGGGAAAGCGGGTAGCTAAACCGTCTGACGATAATGTAGCGTTTGGCACAAGCCGCCTGATTCTGGAAACCTCCCGAAACAATGAGCAATATCAGAGAAATATAAAAACAGGTCTCAGTCAGGCCCGGGTTGTGCAGGGCGGACTTGAAAATATGGTGGATGTTCTTATCGACGTAAAGACCACAGTGATAAACGCATCTACAGACACTCTGGATGAAATTGACAGGGAGAGTCTCGCGGATAAAGTTGCCAGCCTTAAAGAAAGGATTGTAGATCTTGCTAACAGCAAATACGGAAGTACGTTTGTTTTCGGAGGTACAAATACCGACACCAAACCATTTACTGAAAATGCCGCGGCTCCCGGAGAAGTTGAAGATACCAGTACCAATACAGCCTTAAAAATACAGGCTTCTGACATTTCTCAGATTGAAACAACCATTACCGGGAATGAATTGAGAAACACAGATGCCGGCGACCTTTTTGAAATGTTGCAGACCGTGGAAGATGCTTTGCGGGCTGATGACCGCCAGGCCGTGAGTGATGCACAGGATGATATTGAAACGGCAGTTTCTCATGTTACAGGGCTTGCTTCAGGAATTGGGAATAATATAAACCGAATGGAGTTTTTAAACGATCAATTCGAATCGCAACAGATCGATCTAAAAGCTGATGTGAGCCGGTTAACAGACACCGATTTCGCCGATGCAATAACCAATTTTAATAAATACGAAACGACCTACCAGGCGGCACTTTCCACTCATTCCAAAATTTCGCAATTGTCGCTGTTGCATTATCTGTGAGATAATTGAGATGATCTGCTGACTATTCCGGGAAGTCTATTTTTTTGAGTTTGTTTCGAATCGTCCGGTCTGAAACCCCCAATAGCTTCGATGCTTCTTTCTGATTCCCATTCGTTTTTTCAAGTGCCTTCTTAATCATAAGAAGTTCCATCTCTTCGATGGGAAGAACCGGAATGTCGTTCAGAACTTCATGGCTTAAATCAGAATCCATATTCTGGAAGAGAGGATTTTCTGTATGTTCAACCTTGATTTCAGTTTCATCCTGAGACATGATTACGCCTCTCTGAATATAATTTTCGAGCTCACGAACATTACCGTTCCACTCCTTTTTCATCAAGTGCTTTTCAAGTTCTTTTGAGATTTTCTTCTCCGGAAGATCGAACTCATGGCAGTACTTAGTAGCAAAATGGTCAGCCAGCAGGGGTATGTCCTCAACTCGTTCCCGCAACGAAGGCATTTGAATTGGAAAAACATTCAAGCGAAAATAGAGATCTTTTCGAAAAACTCCTTCTTTAATAGCTTCAGAAATTTTACGATTGGTCGTTGAAATAATTCGAACATCAACTTGTTGAGTTTTTTGGCTTCCTACTTTTTTAAACTCTTTTTCCTGTAATACCCGAAGTAGTTTTGCCTGTTTGTCAATGTCAATTTCTGTGACTTCGTCGAGCAGGAGAGTGCCCCCGTCCGCTTCTTTGAAAGCTCCTTCTCTGTCATCCACAGCTCCGGTAAATGAGCCTTTTACGTGACCAAAAAGTGTACTTTCCACCAATTCACTTGGCAAATTTGCACAATTGATTTTAACAAAGGGGCGGGAATCTCTGCTGCTGTTTTGTTGAATGAGTGAGGCGTAGACCTCTTTACCGGTTCCGCTCTCCCCGTGAATCATAACCGGGGCATTTGTTGGGGCGATTTGCGGCAGAATTGAAATCAGCTTTTTTATCTTGGGATCTTCTCCCACAAGCGCGGGACCCTGTAAAGTTGAGGATGATTTTTGTTCTGATTTTTTATTCTTGCGGTTTGATTTTTTTTCAGGCTCACTACGTTTAGGTTTCGATTCTGTGAGATTTAATTCTTCCTGTTGTCTCGATTTTTGTTCGAAAAAGTGAGTAACC
>CAYRDO010000112.1:0-429 GCA_964422985.1 uncultured Rhodohalobacter sp.
CGAAAAACTTAATCACCATAAACACACAAGCCAGGCCAATTGTGATGTAAAGGTTATAAATCAACCCTTTAATCTGGTTTAACTGTGCAGAACGTATCGCCATGGCAACGGTTAATGAACTGCCAATCAAAACAGCGGTGTTCACAGCTCCCCAAAAAGTATTCAGCTCTTCAGAAGCCAATATATAGAGTTCCGGGTACCAGGATCGATATACAATGTATGCAGCAAAAAGTCCGCCGAAAAAGAGAATCTCAGTAACCAGAAATATCCACATTCCCAGTTTTGCTGATTCAAATTGTTGTTCGGAGTCAATAAAATGGTGTTGCAGATGTTCTGTTCTATGCTCAACTGCGGCAGTTGCTTCAGCCATAATTTTACGTGCTAATGTTTAAGCTTTTTCTTGTTCAGTTTTTGTGACGTCCACCGATT
>CAYRDO010000112.1:439-13160 GCA_964422985.1 uncultured Rhodohalobacter sp.
CATCATCATGGTGACCGTTATGCGGAGTTGCAATACCAAGTTGAAACTCCGACATAGGTTTGTGGTAATCATACGGTCCGTTGATGATTACAGGTGTATAATCAAAATTATGAAGTGGGGCAGGAGAAGGTGTTTGCCATTCAAGTGCGCGGCTTCCCCATGGATTGGCAGGCGCTCTTTCTCCTTTTCGAAGAGAGTAGAATAAATAAATTGCCATCGTTACAAATCCAATGGCCATTGTGTAAGCACCTATTGTGGAGAATTGATGGAATGGTTGAAATTGATCGATATAATTGAAATATCGTCTGGGCATTCCCTGTGATCCCATGACAAACTGTGGGAGGAACGTCATGTTAAAGCCAACAAAAATAAATCCGCAGGCAATTTTGGCCCAAAATTCGTTATACATTCTTCCGAACATTTTTGGCCACCAATAGTGGAGTCCGCCAAGAAAGGCCATCACCATACCGCCCATCATTACATAGTGAAAGTGAGCTACAACATAGTATGTGTCATGAAGGTGTATGTCTACGGCAAGAGCACCCAGCATAATTCCTGTAAAACCTCCAATTGTAAACAAGAAGAGAAAAACCATGATATAGAGCATCGGTGTTTTTAGTTGAATCGAGCCTCGATACATGGTTGCCAGCCAGTTGAAAATCTTAATGCCGGTTGGAATTCCCACAAGGAATGTGAGGAATGAGAATACCATATTTGCCAGGGAAGATTGACCCGACGTAAACATGTGGTGTCCCCAAACGAGGAATCCAATGAAAGCAATTGCCAGAGATGAGAGCGCAATAGCCCAGTATCCAAAAATAACTTTTTTAGAGAATGTGGAGATGATTTCCGATACAATTCCAAAACCCGGAACAATCATAATATATACAGCCGGATGTGAATAGAACCAGAAAAAGTGCTGGTAGAGAACCGGATCACCACCAAGGGCGGGATCAAAAATTCCGATTCCCAAAGCTCGCTCCATGGTAAGAAGAAGCAGCGTAATGGCCAGAACCGGTGTTGCCAGAATCTGGATTAAGCTGGTTGCATATAATCCCCAAAGGTTGAGTGGGAGCTTATCCCAGGTAATACCGGGTGACCGTAACTTGTGTATGGTTACAATGAAGTTTAAACCGGTTAGAATTGATGAAAAACCCAGAATAAAAATTCCCAAAGTCATCATCATCACATTTCCGGTAGATGTAGTACTGTAGGGAGTATAAAAGGTCCATCCGGTATCAATCCCGCCGGTAAAAATAGCTATAATGGTAAATACTGCACCAATTACATAAATATAGAAACTGGCAAGGTTTAAGCGGGGGAAGGCTACATCCTTGGCACCTAATTGCAGTGGTAGTACGAAGTTACCTAAAGCTGCAGGAACGGAGGGAATCAGGAAAAAGAAAATCATGATTGCGCCGTGCAACGTAAATACCTGGTTATAGACATCGGCGGTCATAAAGTTTCGCGCAGGAGTTAGCAGTTCCGTTCGTAACAGAAGTGCAAGCACTCCGCCCACGAAAAAGAAAAATGCTACGGACATAAGGTACATCAGGCCGATCTTCTTGTGATCGACAGTGGTGAGCCATGCCCACAGACCTGTTTCCTGGTTTAAATAATGCTTTTCAGGATATTCTTCCGGTTTAAACCGTTTAACCTGAATTTTTCTGGTTGGTGATGCTTCGTTGGTAGCCATGTGCTTATTCTATGGTTTTAATATACTCGATAATTGCGTTGATCTGGTCGTCATCCAGTGTGCCGGCGAATGATGGCATAACCGGCTGAAAACCTTCATGAATTTTTGCCTGTGGATTGAGAACACTTTCACGAATGTAGTTTTCATCCGCTGTTACTGTTTCACCATTCTGTAAAGTAACTTCAGAGCCAAACAGCCCCTGGAAACTTGGTCCCTGTAACACAGATCCATCAGTAGAGTGGCAAGTAACACAAGCGTTTCTTTGTGTCAATGCTTCACCCAATTCAACAGGGCTCAAATTATCATCAGCAGATCCTGCGGTTTCTAACCATGTTTCAAAATCATCTTGGGTGTGAACAAAAGTTGTGGCCATCATATTTGAATGGGCATTACCGCAGTATTCAGTACAAAATACAACAGATTCTCCCGTTTCCGTGGCTTCAAACCATAAAGAGGTATATCGATTGGGCAGAACATCCTGTTTTACCCTAAAATCGGGAATGTAAAGAGAGTGAATTACATCTGTAGAACTCATCACCAATTTTACAGGCCTGTCCACAGGAACATGCAGTTCACCAACACTCACGTGACCTGTTGGATAGTGGAATTCCCATAGCCATTTTTTACCAACTGCACGAATCTCATAAGAATCATCAGGGGGGGTGGTTTTATTCATATAGCCTGTATATCCCCAGCCAAACACAATAATCACCAAGATCAATGGTATTACAGACCAAGTAATTTCAAGTTTGTTGTTGTGGGTTATAACCGGGGTAACATCGTCTTCTGATCTTCGTCTGTATTTCCAGGCAAAAAAGACAATAGCAATGGTAATTCCAATCAGGAAAACCAGACTGGTAACATTAATAAAATTGAATAACGCATCCGTGTTATCTGCCAGGGTACTTTTGGCAGGTGGAAGCATAAAATCACTAAGATTATTCATCGATCAATTTCAATTTTTGGTGTTTGGGAAGATTTCCGCTCACGCTTCCAGAAAACGCCCAGAAATATACCCAGAATAATAACGGTAGCCAAGCCACCGACCTTCATAATATTCAAGGCAACGGGTACATAACTGTTAGAATCAGGATCGTACGTAAAACAGTATAAAACGACTTTATCAACGGCCGAACCAATGGTTCCGTCGGCAGCTTCGTAAAGGGCATTTCGTAAATTAAATTCACTAAATTTCGCTCCGTAAAGATACCGTACAATTTCACCTTCAGGACTTAGTAACATTATACTTGCCAAATGAAGGTATTGGTCTTTGTCTTCGTCGTATTTGTATCGAAAGCCGATGGCTTCCGTTAATGTATGAATGGATTCTTGAGAACCGGTTAGAAAATGCCAACCATTTTCGGCTCCGTCTCTGTTTAAATCCGATAAATATTCTTTTTTGGTGTCAGCAGCGAGCTTGGTTGTTTCTTCTGGATCGATGCTGAAAGAAATAATTGTATAGTCAGCACCGGGACTCCATTGTAATTCTTTCACAACTTCAAAAACTGCATCGAGCACAACACTGCATAAAACCGGGCACTCATAGTAAAGTGGGTTTAACAGTACAGGTTTTCCCTCTTCAATAAGGTCGCCTATGCGAACAGAGTCGCCTTCAGAATTAACAAACTTAAGATCCAGTGGAATGGGGTCTCCAAGTTTTTCATCTACGCCAATCTCTTCGAGTACGGCGGGGCCACCCTGGTTTAGTTGTGCATGTGAACTATCAAAAAGAAAAAACACTGAAAGTAACGTCAGTATGCTCAGTGTTGTTTTTTTCATGTTTGATAAAACCTCTATTCATCCGCAATCAATGTAATTGCGCTGTCTACGGGAATTCTGTAAATACCGGCCTCGGGATCTACAACACCAAAGGAATTCAGTGTTTCCTCATCGTTTAATTTTATTTCTTCAATATCATAAAATTGACTTTGTTCAGACCGAAGCTGAATAGCCGAAGACTGTGTGTATTCGTGTATATACTTTATAGACTGAACGATAAATATCATGATTGCAAATCCGAATACCGCCCAAAAAGTGAGTCGTCTGTAATTGAGCTTATCAAAGTTAGCTCCATAATTAACAGCTTCGATAAAGTCTTCGGTTGCATCCAAAGACACATCTTCCTGTTTGTTAACGTCTGAAGCTTGAGTTACGTCTGTTTCCCGGATCCAATTTCTAATCCTTTCTTCAGAAACATCATGCTCTTCAGAAAGTTCTACAATAGCATCCTCACCACCGGCTACAGCTTTTAAAGCAATGCTGTGTTTTTCTTCATCGGTAAATGTATTCTGCTTCTTACTCATAGAGGGTTTATTTACAAATGATTATTGGTGATACGTTTTGTGCAGTGATTCCGGAAGATTGGGATCATTTACGGGTATCAATTTGTGTTTTTTGAGACGATAGAAAAAGAGTCCCATAAAAATTCCTCCAAGGCCGATCAATGTCGTAAAATCGAGCCAGCTGATTGATATTCCATGATGGTGTATCGTAGGCATCACAATCCAATAGAGTTCAATAATGTGCATTGCCACAACCAGAATGGACACAAATGTTAATACTTTGCGATTGTGCTTGGTATCACGATTTAAAAGTACAATAAATGGTATTGCAAAGCGGCAAATAATCAAAGAATAACTGATGTAAGCCCAGCTTCCTTCCAATCTGTGATAGAACCATAAGGTTTCTTCAGGAATATTTGCGTAATAGATCAAAAGAAATTGGCTGAATGCGATGTACGCATAGAAAACTGTGAATCCAAAGAACCAGGCTCCTAAATCATAAACGTGTGATTTCTGGATCGTATTTTCGAGAATTCCGTTATTGTGCATCCAGAAAACAATTAAAATCAAAATAGGGAAGAGGGCCTGGAAACTCATTGCAAAGAAATACACTCCAAACATGGTTGAGAACCAATGTGGATCGAGTGACATCAACCAATCAAAACTTGCAAAGGCAACAGTAAGTGCAAAAATTAAAATTCCGGGCGCACTTAGTTTCTTCAAAAGTTCTGTAAGGCCCCAATCATTCGTCTTATCCATTTTCAGGGATACACTATGAAGTTTGTATCCTAAAAAGCCCCAAATACCGAAATAGATAAACTGCCGTATTACAAAGAAGGGGGTATTCAGATATGGAGTTTTTCCGGCCAGAATTGGATCGTGTGAAACAGCATCGGCATGCGTCCAGTGATATAATGTATGCATTCCCAAGAGGATCGGGATGATAAAGATCGACCATATCCAAATGTTGGAAGCAAATGACTCAGGTATTCTTCGAAGAACAACACCCCATGAGGATCGCGTAATGTGATGGATCATCAATAAAATGAGTGATGCCAACGCAATACTTGTGAAAAAAGTAAAACTGGTAAGGTATGAGAAAAAGAACTGCTCAGCATTCAGAAAATACCCGACACCGCTGGCGATAAGACCTACTGCACCAAAGCCAAAAAACGTTTTGGTAAGATCCAGATTTTCCGGGAATTGAAGTGAATCAGTAATTTTTGGACCTGTTGAAGCCATTTATTCTAATTTTTTTGATCTAAATTATTCTTCAGATGCTGATTGATCAGACAATGTTTTTATAAATTCAATAAGAGACTGTACTTCGCTGTCGCTGAGGTAGCTGAAAGAAACCATAGATGGAGGAAATCCTTCAACTACCTGTGATGAAGGATCAGTTATTGACTGTCTGATATATTCCTCATCAGCCGTGGCAGTGCTTCCATCTGCAAAAGTTCGCTCACTTCCGAATAAACCCTGGAAGGTAGGGCCAACCAATCGAGTGCCATCGGTAGAATGACATGTTTGACACGCGTTTTGAGTATAAAGCTGCTCACCACGCTCTGCAGAAACCTCTTCATTACCGCCGCCGGCTCGTTCTTCTTCGAGTGCTGCCTGACGTTCTTGTTCTGCCTGGTATTCTGCTTGTAATTGTGCAAGATCTACATCAAACTGCTCCATTTCAGATTCCGGAACATTTTGACTTCGTTGAAGCGCACGAATATAAGCAACAATAGCCCACCGGTCTTCTACTTTAATTTGAGTGGCATAAGAGGGCATCGTTCGAATTCCATTCGTTATGGCCGAGTAGAAGTGACCGTCCGGCATATTACGGATGAGGTCTGTGTGGAACGACGGAGCAGGCACATAACCATACTGACCGGTCATAATAACGCCCTGACCATCTCCAACACCTCCGTGGCAAACGCTGCAATAAATATCGTATCGTTCTTTCCCGCGGTAGATAAACTCTTTGGTTACCTCAACGGGGATTTCTTCTACCAGATTTCCATTTTCATCGAGTCCCTCGTAGTATGCATCATCTTGTTTCAGATGTCCGCGGGCAATCGTTCCCTCCACAGGAGGTCTCATTGCCATATTATTTTCGAAAAATGAGTTTACTTCCTGAGCATTATACCGTTCCTGGAAATCCATATTCGGATTTGGATGGATCGGTGGTTTTTCAGATATCTGTCCCCGGCATGATAGCATAAAAAGCCCGGACAGAACTAAAGCACTAATATTTGTTTTCGATAATTTCATAGTTGAGAATCTAATCCTCATAAATGGTTTCGATATTGGTAGCACCGGCATCTTTTAAAAACTTAGTTACTTTCGCTTCTTCAAACTGAGGATCTTCAGATTCGATGCATACAAAAAATCCATCATCTGTAGCTCTTTTGAAATCTTCAGAGTTAAAGAGGGGGTGATTAAGTTTGGGGAGTCCGTTCAAAAAGAACATTCCAAATACTGCACCAAAAGCAGAAAGAAGTACAGTCAACTCAAACGTAACGGGAATCCATGCCGGGACATTCATAAACGCTTTACCACTAATGTTCATGGGATAATCCACTACCATTGTGAAGTAGATTAAAGCCAATGCACCTGTCAATCCTAAAAGACCGTGTCCGAAAACAATCCAGCCAAGTTTGGATTTGTCCAGGTTCATAGCTTTGTCAATTCCGTGAATAGGGAAGGGGCTAAACGTATCGAAATTTCGATAGCCGCTTTCCACAATTCTTTTTGACGCATCCGTTAATTCTTTAGGATTCCTGAACTCAGCAAGAATTCCATAAACTGTCTTTTCTGAATCTTCTTTATTCATGACTTTTATCGATTCGTCTGATTTTTATAGGGTTCAGGTACTTCAACCTTTGGCGGAATAAATTCGCCGTCTTCATCATAGTTATGGGGATCAGCCTGCGGCATAACACCCTTCAACTCGGCGACTGCCACCATTGGGAGGAATCGCAAGAAGAGAAGGAACATTGTAAAGAACAGGCCAAATGTACCAAGGTACGTGGCTGCATCCCAGAATGTGGGAGAGTAATATCCCCATGATGAAGGTAAAAAGTCTGTTGAAAGAGATGTAACTGTAATTACAAACCGCTCAAACCACATCCCAATATTTACAACAATTGAGATGATAAACGTAAAGGTTACGTTTCGTCTTAATTTCTTAGACCAGAAAAACTGCGGTGAAAACACATTACAGGCAAACATAATCCAGTATGCCCAGGCGTAAGGCCCTGCTGCCCGTAGCATGAATATGGCTTTTTCATATTCAACTCCGCTATACCATGCCATAAACTGCTCCATGATATAAGCGAATCCAACCATTGTACCGGTAACGAGAATAATGATATTCATCTTCTCCATATGGTCATCTGTCATCACATCTTCGAGACCATAGATTTTTCTACAAATAATCATCAGTGTAAGCACCATAGCGAATCCGGAAAAAACGGCTCCTGCAACAAAGTAAGGAGGGAAAATAGTGGTGTGCCATCCGGGTATAATCGATACGGCAAAGTCAAACGATACAATCGTGTGAACAGAAAGTACAAGTGGAGTAGCAAGACCGGCTAAGATCATATAAGCCTTTTCGTAATTCCACCAATGTCGGTTACTGCCTCTCCAGCCCAATGCAAATGTTCCGTAAGCGTATTTAGCAATTTTGCTCTTTGTTCGATCTCGGATCGTTGCAAGGTCAGGAACAAGGCCTACATACCAGAAGAGCAAAGACACTGTAAAATAAGTGGATACAGCAAATACATCCCATAAAAGCGGACTATTGAAGTTTGGCCACATATGCATTTGGTTGGGAATTGGAAAAACCCAGTAGATTACCCAAATACGACCGACGTGAATACCAGGAAACACACCGGCACACATCACCGCAAAAATCGTCATTGCTTCTGCAAATCGGTTAATTGCGGTTCTCCAGCCCTGGCGGAATAGAAAAAGAATAGCAGAGATAAGTGTTCCTGCGTGGCCAATACCTACCCACCATACAAAGTTAATGATAGCCCAACCCCATCCAACAGGAGAGTTCAAGCCCCAAATTCCTGTTCCTTCCCAAACCAGGTAAGCAATGGAAACCAACATGAGCAAAAGCAGCATATTGGCAATACCAAACGCAACGTACCAGCCTTTTGGGGTAGGACGGATATTGATATCCGTAATCATTGCGGTTATATCATTAAAATCATGGTTGCCCTTTACCAAAGCGGGCTCCGGAACGTATTCGTACGTTTTACTCATGTTTTACTAATGTTGCGAGTGAGTATCGTTATTGGATGGTTTTAATTCAGTGCGAGGATTGCTCAGCTTAGCCAGGTATGATGTTCGTGGCCGAACATTCAGCTCCTGAAGCATCGTATAGTTTCTGCTGTCCATTTTCTGCTGAGAAACTTCGCTATCACGGTCAGATATATCACCAAAGGAGATAGCGTTTGTTGGGCAAGCCTGCTGACATGCCGTTTCAACAGATCCGTCTTTTGGTCGTGGACTACCTGTTTCTTTCTTCGCCTCTATTTTAGCTTTGTTAACACGCTGAACACAATAGGTGCATTTTTCCATAACACCACGGAAACGAACAGTAACATCCGGGTTCATCGCCATTTGGATGATTTCCGGGTCATCTCCGGTTGTTAAATATTCTTTACTGTAATTGAAGAAGTTGAAGCGGCGAACTTTGTAAGGACAGTTGTTCGCGCAGTACCGGGTACCGATACAACGGTTGTATGTCATCTGGTTCATGCCGTCTTCGCTGTGTGTAGTAGCAGCAACGGGGCAAACCTGCTCACATGGAGCCAATTCACAATGCATACAAGGTACCGGTTGATGGTATGCTTCCGGATTTTCTTCATCACCGGAATAATAGCGGTCATTTCGAATCCAGTGCATCACCCGGCGTCGGGCAACTTCTCGTTTCCCGACTACAGGGATATTATTTTCTGCCTGACAAGCGATTGTACACACGCCACAACCAAAACAGGAGTTCAGGTCGATCGCCATTCCCCATTGAGGTTCGGAGTCGGGGCCGTAAGTTTCATCAAAAAGAGATATAGGTCCTTTCGGATCATGTTCGGCGTCAACTTCGGCTTCTTCTAATCCGGGTACTTCGTATCCGTGCACTTCTTCATAAGAAGCGAAATCAGGATTCTCTTTATATTCTTCAAGTGTTGCCGTTCGGATCATATCGCGGCCTTCAAGGCTTTGATGATCTTGCGTACAGGCAATCGTGTAAGTTGAACCTGTTTCCTCAACTTCAGCGGCTTGGAAAAACATGTTCGAACTGGTTCGGAGAGGGTATGTATCTACTCCAACTCCATCCGCTACCCGCCCAAGATTTTCACGTCCGTATCCAACTGTAAGTGTAATAGAATCATCGGCATGTCCGGGTTGAACCCATGCGGCAATTTCTATTGTTGTATCATTTGCCGTAATTCGAATCATGGGAACTTCATCACTACTGAAACTTCTTTCAGGATCAATCCCCAGGCTTACTGCCGTTGCCGGACTCATAAGTGCGACATTATCCCATGTTACTTTCGTCATGGATTCGGGCAGCTCTTGCAGCCAGCCGTTATTCGCATATCGTCCATCAAATAATTTGTTATCTGGTTTGATAACAATTTCCAACCCGTCAATGCTTGAACCTGATTGATCGTCAGAAATGGCTTCCGAAAGATTACCGGTGAGAGAAACTGAGACACTATCAAAACCACTATTGGGATCGATACCATCGTGTAGAATCTGTTCCCAGCCGTCTTCAAAATCTCCTGTGATATAATTTTGCCAGGTTTCCTGAACCCGGTCGTAACCAGCCGGTCCATCGCCGCTCAGAATAATATCTAACAGTTCAATTTCACTGATTCCGCCAAACAAAGGCTGAATCTGCGGCTGAATAATGGAGCGTTGACCCGTGTAAGAAAGTCCATCACCCCAAGATTCAAGATAATGGGCACGATTCACATGCCAGTTACAAAGCCGCGATGTTTCGGTTACATAATCTGATAAGTGGATCTTGGTTTCAACATTTTCCAATGCTTCTGTAATGCCAAGATCAGCCGGAGCGGTATAAGCTATATCAGTTCCTACCAATACCGCAGTAGTGTATGTTCCAGCTTTTAATTCATTGATTGCATTCTGAAATGCTTCAGTTTCATTTCTGTCATCCCGGTACGGCAATTCGTGATAGGTAACCGTAGAATCAACATTTCCCAGAGCCACATTAATGGCTGCAACAGCTGCGTGAACAGCAGGAGAATACTGAGAACCTACCGTTAGAATAGAATTTCCTTCGTTATTCAGCAGATCATCAACAAGAACATTCATCCAGTCAGAATCGCTGAATTCATTCGAGATTCCCTGGAATGCATCGAGTCCGCTTACTTCTTCTGAAAGTCTCGCTGCCAGTGCATATATAAAGGAGGGAATTTGCGATGTTTTAACCTTAAGTCTGTGATCGGCAAAAGAACCGGTACTGGTAAATGTATTTTCAACAGCATAAATTCGGGACATTTCGCCCTCAGTGCCGTTTACTCTCCGGGTTTCTGCAACTTTATAGGAATCTTCAACACTATTTACATTGTGTTGAGGGCTCATGAAATCATCATCGAGCGATACAATAATATTTGCCCGATCATAATGATTAACCGTTCGCAATCTCTGCCCAAAAGCAATTTGGGTCCCTTCAATTTCATTACTATCACTGAAAGGTTCGTAGGTAACCCACTCTGCGTTTGGAAATTCTTCTAAAATCTGCTCTTTCAACCGCTGATACGTAGGAGATGAATTTGCTTCATCAATAAAAAGTATCGGTTGTTCAAGGTCCGCAAAATGTTCTTCGGCGAATAGAACAAAATCTCCTATAGCTGATTGTTCTCCGTTTTGAATAGGAGAGCGGGATCTATCCGGGTCATATAAATTAAGGATAGACGCCTGATGGTAAATGTTCGTTCCGCCATTGCTTGAAGGATGTTGACCATTTCCTTCTACTTTTCGCGGCCGTCCTTCAATGTTTTCAACCAGAAGGCCGGTTACAGCACCTCGGAATGGCATAGAGGTAGCGTAGAAGAGAGGTTCTCCAAGTACCATATCCTCCGGCATTTTAGAAAACGGAAGGATTTTTTGGACCGGTTTACGGCAAGATGCAAATCCTGCCAGAGCGATGGAAGCTCCCATCACACGTAAAAAACTTCTCCGTGAAACCTGATCAGTCATTTCTGTAGCATTCTCAGGAAATTCACGTTCTACATATTTTTCATACTCCTTGTTTTGAGCAAGCTCATTTAAGCTTTTCCAGTATGTAGTTTGATTTGACTGATCACTCATTCTTTACAGAATATTTGGTTTAAAACTCATAATTATTAAGGGAGCGAGCCAACATTTTAGTAATGACATCCCTGACAGTAAGTGGGAGCGCTGATGTTATGTTTAGCAACCAGATCGAGCCCAACTTCAATTTGATTTTCAACTTCGTAGCCCATTGTTGTTACTTCCGATACAGGCCGCAGATGTTTTTCCGGCTCGCGGTGGCAATCTAAACACCAACCCATACTTAATGGTTTGGCTTGGAACACTTTTTCCATTCTATCGATTCTGCCGTGGCAAGATTCGCAACCAACCCCAACACTAACATGTGCAGAGTGGTTGAAATACGCATAATCAGGTAGCATATGAACGCGAGTCCATTCAACAGGCTCTCCGGTTTCCCAGCTTTCACGAATTGGTGCTAGATTTTCACTGTCAGTTTGAATTTGACTGTGACAATTCATACAGGTTTGTGTAGCCGGAATATTTGCGTACCTGGATTCGTCTACCTGAGTGTGGCAATATTTACAGTCCATCCCCAACTGTCCCGCATGGATTTTATGACTGAACGGAACAGGTTGTTCGGGTGAATAGCCAACATTTATAAATTCAGGAGAGAAAAAATACCAAACGCAGAAAACGATGGCATTCAAAAAAACTATAGAACCTACTAAAATTCGTCGTGGTGCTTCGTTTGTCCACTTAGGAAAAATCTGAGCCATAAATGAATTACATATTACCTGTTACAAAAAGATGCCTTGGCATTTAGCCTGAAAAGGTACCGAATATATTGAAATCTGCATACCTGATTTATAGTCAAACACAATATTTAAAATGAATCTAAATAACTTTTGTCGAAATCAAGATTCGCCGGATTTACAGGCGGCGGTAAGATAGGGGACAGCGTAGATAATTGCTTACAAAAAGAGAGAATTTTTTTATTAAATCTGTGTCTTTTTTTGTGAATTGATTTTGAACATGACTATTTATCGAAAAAATATTGAATGATAGGTATTTAGCTTTCTTAGACATTTGAATGTTCAGGTTCACTCAAAGTGTTCAGCTGCTGAAATTTTAAAGTAAAAGCTAAGATTCTTATCACCAAAAACTTTAAAAAGCTGTATTTTTGTGCGCAGATTGAGCAAATGAAAAAAGTCTTACTTGAATGGAAAGCACACTAAACGAAGAACTGACGGTACAATTTTTAAAAGAAGTAAGTGTTAAAAAAGCAATTACCACCATATTGATTGTGAGCGTGGCGGCTTTTTTGTTCTTGTTGTATTTAATATATGTGAATGAATCTGTTGAATCTTCGGCAAATTGGGTTCGGGCACTTCCGGCTTTAAATGCATTTCTAAACAGTGTGAGTACCGTTTTGATTTTGTCCGGTTATGTGGCCATAAGGAGAAGAAAATATAAA
>CAYRDO010000113.1:0-12831 GCA_964422985.1 uncultured Rhodohalobacter sp.
ACGAGGAGGGAAAAGATCACACCGGCAATTACTATCAGCGGGGAGAAGGCTGGGAACGGGAATCCTCCTTTGAGTTTTTTGATGAAAATGGAGAGCTGCAAATTTCCCAGAATGTAGGGGCGCGAATTAACGGAGGTTATACGAGGCGCTATGCACAAAGAAGCCTTCGAATTTATGCTCGTGGCGAGTATGGTGAAGGCAACATCAACTACGAAATTTTTCCCGACCAGGATTATGATGAATACGAACGCTTGCTGTTGCGTAATTCCGGGAATGATCAGGGCTATACCATGTTCCGCGATGCGGCCGCTCACGAAATTGTCCGGCATTTTAATATGGATACACAAGCGTATCGACCTTCGGTGGTGTACATTAACGGAGAATATTGGGGCATTCATAACATTCGCGAGCGGTTTGATGATAACTATCTGGAGCGTGTGTACGGCGTTGATGGCGACAATATCGATTACCTGAGCAACCGCTGGGAAATTGAATACGGCACCAATTGGCCGTATCAGGATATGGTGAACTTCATCGACTCGAAGGATCTGTCGGTTGAAGCCAACATGGATTCGGTAATAACGCTGATGGACATCGACAACTTCCTGGACTATTGCACTGCCGAAATCTATTTCCAGAACACAGACTGGCCTCACGGAAATATTGAGTTCTGGCGACTGCATATTCCCTACGACAGAAATGCCCCTCCCGGACACGATGGCCGATGGCGGTGGCTTTTTTATGATCTGGACGTCAGCTTTGGATTTGTGGAAGATGTGGATTTCGACATGCTCAATTATGTTACCAAAAGACAATCATTCCAGGATATGGAATGGCCAAATCTCATTCTTCGAAATCTGTTGCAAAACGAATCCTTTAAGCATGATTTCATCAACCGGATGGCCGATCACCTGAACACCTCTTTCCAAACCGATCGGGTGCAGGAGATTATTAATCGATACCAGGATCAGATTGCCCCAGAGATGCCACAATTCATCGAACGGTGGCAATATCCAACGCATGTAGGTCAGTGGCGCGGATTTGTGAATATCATGCGGGATTTTGCCAAAGAACGTCCCGACGCTCTATGGCAAAATATTCTTAATCATTTTGAGATTGAATCCACCGAAACCATTACGGTTGATCTTGAGGATATGGATCAGGGAAAAATCTGGGTAAACTCACTTCTAATTTCACCTGAAACTGAAGGCATTGCAGTGGATGCTTATCCGTGGACTGGTACCTATTTTTCCGGAATTCCAATAACGCTAAAAACAGATCCCGAAATTGGCTATCACTTTTCTCACTGGGTGGTGGATGGAAAGCAGATCTTTGATAAAGAGCTAATCGTTTTACCGGATTCAACGGAAAACATATCGGCTGTTTTTGAAGATATTTCTCTGGCTGATTTTGAGCCTCATGTACTTTCAGATACCAGCTATCATTTTTCTGAGTGGTTTGCTACTGAACCGTCGGATACCTATCCAGAATCGATGGCTTTTGTCTATATGAATGAAACCGAACCTGGATTGGATGCGTCTGTGGAGGGCGTTACCCAAGGCGCTTATAACTTGAATTCCAGAACGCGAATCAACGGACTCGGCGAAGATGGCTTTTCATCTATTAACACATCAAACGAAGAGGGAAATCCTGGCTATCCCGGAAATCGGTTAGGTGGGGCTGTTCTCTTTTTAAATACAGTAGGACAGGGATCGGTTCGAGTCAACTGGACAGGCGGAACTGTTGAGCCAAATTCGCGAATTTATAATTTGCGCTTACAATACAGAATTGATTCCGATCAACCATTCCGGGATGTGCTGGATGAAAATGGAGATCCGGTTGAATATGAACGGAGTGAAGCAGAAGGTCATTTGCAAGCTATCGATACAGTTACCCTTCCCGGTGATGCTGAAGATCAGCCCCGAGTGGAGCTTCTCTGGAGATATTATTTCACCGGAGTACGTGTCGACGAAGAAAGCGGACAACGCTCGATGCTGAATATTTCAGAAATTCATGTTACATCCGAACCATTATTGGGTGAAGATCCCGGTGTGCCCGAAGAAGTCCGGTTATTTCAAAACTATCCCAACCCTTTTTATCCGACTACCACTATTCGGTACGATCTGCCATCTGATCAGCACGTAAAAATTGACCTCTATTCGATTGATGGTCGCCATATCGCCACACTTGAAGACAGAGAAGCCGAGTCCGGTCGTCATCATGTAGATGTGGATCTGAATGGGCTTGCAACCGGAATTTACCTGTACAGGCTTTTGACTGATGAATCTTCAGTTATTAAAAAAATGAGTGTGGTGAAGTAAGTCGGCTCACATGTAGAGGGCTGTGACCCATCTCTTAAAGGGAAACTTCATTCCTCATTTTCTTAACTCATCTCAATTCTGTATTCTAAAACCACTCAGCCGTTATAAAAAACGATTACATATTTCGTCAAGCTATTTATTATAAAGGACGTTATGGACCTTTTCAAAAAAGTAACTATTGCCCTCCTCTTTTTGGGGATGACTGCCCATGTGAGTTCCGCACAACAATTACACCTCAACGAAATCTTATCTTCAAATGAAACCACTCTTGCCGATGAAGACGGCGACTTTGAAGACTGGATCGAAATCTACAACTCCGATGATGAACCGATTAATCTCTCCGGCTTTGGTCTTTCCGATGATAATGACGAACCATTTCAGTGGACCTTTCCCGATACCACGATTCAACCTGATGGGTTTATGCTGATCTGGGCATCGGATAAAGATCGTTCTGTTGCCGGATCAGAACTACACACCAATTATGGTGTATCGGCTGATGGCGAGGAGGTTTTTTTGACACATTCCGACGGCACTCTTTTGGACCAATCTCCTGAAAGAGCAGTAGAAGATGATATTTCGATCGGTCGTCAACCTGATGGTACCGGTGAATGGTCTCTTTTAAGTGAACCCACACCGGGTCAGGCGAATACCACAGATATTATTGAAGAGTTATTGGAAGAACCCACTCTTTCCCAGCAACCGGGATTTTATACATCGGCATTCGATCTCGAACTCTCCCATTCCCGCGATAATGTAACGTTCTATTATACCTTAAACGGTTCAACCCCGACGGAAGAATCTGCTGTTTATGAGGGGCCAATTACTATTGAAGATAGAAGCAATGAACCGAATTCCTGGTCCACCATTCCTACCAATTTTTTAACGGGACGCCGAGGTTTCAGAGAACCGGATGGTTTGATCCCTAAAGGAACTGTTTTACGCGTGAAGGCTGTAAAACAAGGATTTCGCCCGTCCCAATCCACATATTCCTTTTTTGTGTTTTCCCAAGGCAAGGATAAACACCGGCTGCCGGTCATTTCCATCACCACCGACAGCCTGAATTTTTTTGGCCATGATAGGGGAATTTATGTTCCCGGCGAAAACTACGATGAGGGGAAGGGTCACACTGGAAATTATTATCAGAGCGGGAGAGAGTGGGAACGCGAATCATCCTTTGAATTTTTTGATGAAAATGGAGAGTTACAGGTTTCACAAACTGTTGGAGCCCGAATTCATGGAGGATATCTGAATTATGATGAATACGAGCGGTTAATTCTCAGGAATTCCGGAAATGACTGGGGAGAAACGATGTTCAGGGAGGCAGCGGCGCATGAAGTTGTTAAGCATTTTAACATGGATACGCAGGCATACCGCCCGTCGGTTGTGTATATCAATGGAGAATATTGGGGCATTCATAACATACGCGAGCGGTTTGATGATAACTACCTGGAGCGTGTGTATGGTGTGGATGGTAATAACATCGATTACCTTGGTGAATGGCGGCATATTGAATATGGATCGAACCAGCATTATATAGATATGGTGAACTTTATCGATTCACAGGATCTTTCCGTTCAAGCCAATATGGATTCTGTAAAAACGATGATGGATGTCGACAACTTTATTGACTATTACACCGCAGAAATTTATTTCCAGAATACTGATTGGCCTCACGGTAATATTGAGTTTTGGCGTTTGAATGTTCCCTATGATAAAAACGCACCAGCCGGCCATGATGGAAGATGGCGCTGGCTTTTTTATGATGTGGACATCAGCTTCGGGTTCGGTAATCTTCCTAGTTTCGATATGTTGCATTACGTTACTACAAGAGAAGCATATCAAGGTTTGGAGTGGCCCAACCTTATCCTTCGAAATTTACTGGAGAATGAATCATTCAAACATGATTTCATCAACCGAATGGGCGACCATCTGAACACCTCTTTTCAGACGGAACGGGTAAGAGATATCATCAATAGTTTTCAAGGACAGATTCGGCAGGAAATGCCTCAATTTATTGAGAGGTGGCATTACCCGGGGGATATGGACGAATGGAGAGATTTTATAGTTACCATGAATAACTTTGCCAGAAAACGTCCTGGTTTTTTTAGACAGAATATTCTTGACCATTTTGGGATTGAGTCAACAGAAACAATAACCGTTGATCTTGAAAATACAGACCATGGAAAGATACGAGTTAACTCTCTGTTAATTTCTCCTGAAACTCCCGGAATCGAAGAGGAAGCTTATCCATGGCAGGGCACATACTTTTCCGGAATTCCGATTAAACTGAAAGCAGAATCCGAAATCGGCTACCATTTGTCGCATTGGGTAGTCGATGGAAAGCAGATTTATGACAAAGAATTAACCGTTTTACCGGATACAACTGAGAATATCTCGGCCGTTTTTAAAGATCTTTCCCTGGCCAATTTTAAGTCTCATGTATTGGCTGATACCAGCTATCATTTCTCGGAATGGGACGCAGACCAACCGTCTGATACTTATCCTGAATCAATGGCCTTCGTCTATATGGATGAAACTGAACCGGGATTAAATGCATCTGTAGCCGGCTTTACGCAGGGAGTGTATAATCTTAATTCACGCACCCGTATTAATGGGCTGGGCGAAGATGGATTTGCATTTATCAATACATCCAATGAAGAGGGAAATCCGGGGTATCCGGGTACTCGATTGGGAGGTGCTATTCTCTTTTTAAATACAGTAAGTCGGGATTCGATTAATGTTAGCTGGGCCGCCGGAACTGTTGAACCCAATTCACGAGTTTATAATTTGCGCTTACAATACAGAACAAATCCTGATGAACCCTTCCTGGATGTTCTGGATGAAAATGGAGAACCAGTGGAATATGCGCGAAATGAGGAAGCAGGTCATTCCCAAACTATCGGTCCAGTCACACTCCCAGACGATGCTGAAGATCATCCCAACGTTCAACTTTTATGGAGATATTACTACACCGGTGAGCGTGTAGATGAAGAGAGCGGTCAGCGCTCAATGCTCAATATCTCGGAGATTCATGTCACCTCAGAAATATCGTCGGATGGAGGTTCGGATTCACGACAGGAAGTTCGACTGTACCAAAACTATCCAAACCCCTTCTATCCAACTACAACCATTCAATACGATCTGCTATCGGATCAACACGTAAAAATCGACCTTTATTCTGTTGATGGTCGTCATATAGCTACTTTGGAGGACAGAGAAGCTAAATCCGGCCGCCATTATGTAGATGTGGATGTAAGCGGATTAGCAACAGGAACCTACCTGTACAGACTTTTAACAGATGATTATTCAGAAATTAAAAAAATGAGTGTGGTAAAATAACCCCCCTTTTTTTGTATCTCCAGAAACTTTGGAAAACCCCGCCTCTACTCTAAAGAAAGACTTATTTCTACATTTTCTTAATTCATCTCAAATATGTATCCTTTACTCATTAAACCGTTATATAAAATTTGATAGTAGCTGGGATCAAGTCTTACAGAGAATGCTATGGGACAAACGTTTCAGAGGCAGCGCTTTGAGTTAAAATATCGCATCAACGAGTCGAAAGCACAGGAGATTCGCTATTTCGTGGAGAATTATCTGGAGTGTGATCCTTATGGTGCCGACAAACCAAACCGGTCTTATCCGGTTCACAGTCTATATCTCGATTCGCCGGGACTTAATACCTACTTTCGAACCGTTAACGGAGACAGAAATCGATTTAAATTACGACTGAGATTTTACGGATCAGAGGACTCGCCGATCTTTTTTGAAATCAAGCAGCGGCGCAATCGTGTGATCCATAAAAAACGGGCTCAGGTTTATAAAGATGCTATTCAAGATCTATTCAACGGGCATGCCCCTACGAAAAAGCATCTCGTAAAAAATTCCATGACTGAACTGGATGCTCTTGAACATTTTTGCCTGTTAAGAGGAAAACTTCAGGCATCGCCAAAACTGCATATCACATATATGCGTGAAGCCTATGAGGAAAGACACTCTAACGAAGTTCGGGTTACCATCGACAGGAACGTGAGAAGCAGCCAGGTACGACATGATGGTTTTGAAGCTCAACAGTCCGGAGGGCTCCCGGTTTTTGGCAATACCGTAATTCTTGAATTGAAGTTTACAAATAGATTTCCGGATTGGCTGAATGAGTTGACACAGCGCTTTCACTTGAGAAAAGAATCGGCTTCAAAATATGTAGACAGTATTGAATATATACGCTTCAGCAGAATTGAAACTGGTATGAACACAACACCTGTTTATCATGAATGAATGGTTCCAATTTGGCGATACTGCCCCCATTCCAACGGATCTCCCCACACTGCTTTTGGGATTGCTTCTTTCTTTTATGTGTGGTCAGATCCTGGCTTGGATTTATATGTATACGCACACAGGACTTTCCTATTCCAGAAACTTTGTAAGCTCCCTCATCATCATCCCTATTACAGTAGCTCTAGTGATGATGGTTCTGGACAATAACCTCATTACGGCCTTTAGCCTTTTGGCTGTTTTTGCCATTGTACGTTTCAGAAATATTTTACGCGA
Source organism: uncultured Rhodohalobacter sp. (assembly GCA_964422985.1). Taxonomy (GTDB): domain Bacteria; phylum Bacteroidota; class Rhodothermia; order Balneolales; family Balneolaceae; genus Rhodohalobacter. The sequence continues at coordinate 6,870 of CAYRDO010000113.1, forward strand.
TACGCTTGACACAGCCTACATTTTGTCGCTCATTGTTATCGGGATGGCCTGCGGTACTCAAAAATTTTCGACAGCTATCATTGGAACGGTCGTTGCCTCATCTGCGCTGATCTTTATTTGGTTCACAAATTTCGGCTCTCGTCAACGGTATGACCTGATTTTGAACCTTCATTGGTCTCAACCGCTGTCCCGGCTCGATCATCTCCAGGATTTCCTGAAACGCCATTCGTTAAAAACACGCTTGGCTTCACAGCGCTCTGATGAGGATATGGATAAGACCCACCTCTCCTATCGCCTTCTTTTGCGCGATCCTAATAAAGTGGACCTGTTGCTTTCTGAAATCAACCAAATTGAAGGTGTTTCGGATGTAAGCAGCATGCGGGCCGAAGACGAATCGGAGGTGTAATGAAAGAGCAAAAATTTGAACCGGTACCAATTCCATGGGAACAGCGCCTGCGCGAATTAAGAGTTCGCGTCTTGCCGGTCATTGTTTTTATTTGCGTTGGTATTGCGGTCATTTATTTGTGGCGAGACACGACCAGCCATCCCACCCTGATCGGTCAGGTTGTGGGTGAACGTGCTGCAATCTCAAGCCCGGTGGATGGTACCGTTATCAACTTTTATTACGAACCGTTTGAAGAGGTGCAAGAGGGAGAATTACTGGGACAGGTATTTCCTCGTGACAGTGTTTTTCTGCAATCTCAACTGGATTTGATTCGGGCAGAAATAGAACGAATCAACCAAACCAGAGAACCTGTTCTTGCTGAGCAACGCGTTCGGTTGGATATCGAAGATTTGAAAATCAACCGGATGGAAACGCGTATCTCTCTGGCACAAGCAAGACTCCAGAAGCAACAGGCTGAATCTGAATTTGAACGGTTTCAAGATCTAAAAAACCGCGATCTGATATCTGAACAACGATTCGATTCGGTTCAAACCAAGCTTGAGCTTTTTAAAGTGCAGGTTCAGGAGTATCAAAATATGTTGGAATACTATTCCGACCGAATTGAAGAAATTGAAGAATATACATCATACGGAGATCGGGGAGACCGAAACCCGGTGTTGGCAGCCATTAAAGTTCAGGAGCAGCGGATGGAAACAATTCTTGCGGAATTTGGCCCTACTCCGTTTTATGCACCTATCAGTGGTGTGATCAGTTCAGTACAAAATGCAGGCGGCGAATTTGTATCGCGCGGCGACTCTCTTTTGGTGATTGAATCACGAGAACCGACTCATATTGTTGGATACGTGAGACAACCTTTCGCTCAAACCCCGGAAGTGGGCATGGACGTTCAAGTTCGAACCCGAAAAGCAGACCGAACGTTTTTTAAATCGGAAATAGAGCAGGTTGGTGGACATGTTCGACTTCTTCAGCGAAATCTACAACGACCCGGAGCTATTTTTGAAAGCGGTCTTCCCATCAAAATCACCATGGTTGATTCGATTGATGTAAACCTGATGCCAGGTGAGCTGGTGGATATTGTTTTGGCACCTTAAAATTCTCCCTTTCAGGAGAGACAGATTATTTCAAATATTATTGAAATAATCAGAAGGATATTGGCTTCCATGAATTCAGCCCCCTTTTCACTGACCCACCCTAAATCCCTCCCTATCACACAAAAAGAGTATGACAAGGAGAGAATTAGTTTTTGCCAAATAAATTAACTTCCCCTTCCTCGTGACTCCGCTTCTTTTGGAGTCATAGGGAAGGGGGCCGAGGGGATGGGTCAAGCAATCGCCCGCCTCAGTACATTCAACTTTTCAAACCCCTTCAACATCCGCGAGCCATACCAGCTAAACCACTCGCCGTTTACAAGGATGATGCTCGATTTTTTACAATACTCACCCACCTCTTTGATATGTTTCTCTTTGAATGGATAAGGTTCGCTGCTCAATAAAATTACATTTGGCTTTTTGTAGGACAGCTCTTCTAATGATGTGTTCGGATACCGGGTTTTATCCGCAAATATATTTTCCAGCTTCCAGTGATCCATCACGGAATGAATATAGGTATCACCGCCAATGGTCATCCACGGATCACGCCAGATCATGTAAGCGGCGGTCATTGGTTTTTCCTCGGGCACACCTTCCATTCGTTCCTGGATTTTATGGATCATCGCCTTTGCTTTCTCTTCAACACCACATTTCCAGCCGATATCATGAATGGTAAACAACGCCTCGTTGATATTGCCGATTTCTGTGACATGTACGTCAAAATCTCGTTTTAACTCTTCAACATCTTCTTGGCGGTTTTCCTCTTTATTGGCGATGATCAGATCCGGCTCAATCTTGCGGATTTTATCTAAACGGGGATTTTTGGTCCCGCCAACAATTGGAACCTCTTCCACCTTTTCTTTTGGATGAATACAAAATCGCGTTCTGCCTGAAACATGATCACCTATCCCTAAATCAAACAGAAGCTCAGTGAGCGATGGAACGAGACTTACAATTGATGTTGGTTGCATGTATTATGTTTGAATCTTGATTTAAAGTTTTAGAAAAGTCCCCTCTCGAGACGGGACTTCTTTTTACTCTTCAGGAATTCGGGTGGCCTGCCAGGCAACGGCTTTCCATTGTTTGTCCCGTTTTTGAAAGGTTCCGGTATTATAGAATTCAAGTCGTTCATCATCAGTAGCACCCGGCGAAATCGCAACAAGCTTAAAAGCTATAACCGCGATATCATCATATAACTGAATTTGGGTTTCTTCTGCATGATATTGTGGTGTGCTCTGGTTCTCAGCTTCAGAATTATCAGATAGTCCATCCATAATAATCTGCTTGGTTACTCGCTCGCCGTTTGAACTTGTGTAAATCAGGTCATCAGCCCAAAATCGGTCGTGTATTTCTACATTATTTTCTGAAGCCCCCTGTAAAAACTCATCAAGCAAATTTTCAAGAACCTCAGTTTCGTTCGTTTCTTGGGCAAACATCAAGGGTATCAACAGAAACTGAAATAACAGGATGAAGGTCGTTTTTTTCATAAGTTGAACTTTATTGTCTTCATTATCTATCAAAAATAATATAAGAACTATGTTGAGAGATATTTTCCGGGTTTTTCGTCACAATAATTGATTTCGAATTAGCGTCTTAGTAAAATCAGAGTAGATTTCTCGTCTATTTTAATGGGTGATCCTATGAACGCTCAAATTACTTTTCATTTTATTAAAGTATCGTTGATACTTTGTGCTTTGGCTTTAATTTCTGCTTCTGTTTTTGGTCAAACCTACGAACCAAAGAGTTTGCACAATGGGCCCTCTTGGTCGCCAAACGGAATGGTCATTGCGTACGCGGCATCTCACACAGGCGATTATAATATCTACGCAATCGACATTTGGAGTATGGAACAGCAACAAATTACAGATCATCCCGCCAACGACCTGTATCCGGAATGGGCTCCCAATGGAATGAACCTGGCATTTTACTCCGATCGCCCAAGCGAGATCCCACCCTTTCCGCCCGACAGTGTTGTGTATAATGTAAAGGGGCTTTATGAAACCTATGCCAGAGATGGTTATCGCCCCTCCTGGGCGCCTAATGGCAGAACCATCACCGCGCATTTTCGGGATGAAGTGGGTGATTACGAAATTTACACCATGAATCGACAGGGAAAAGATCGGGTTCCAATTACCGATAATATGGCGACGGATGTTCACCCGCGCTTTTCTCCTGATGGCAGCAAAATTGTATTCATATCCGACAGGGATTACCGCCCTGAAATTTATGTGATGAATGCTGACGGATCAGATCAAACAAGATTGACAAACTCAGATTCATATGATATCGATCCGGTTTGGTCGCCCGATGGAGAAAAAATTGCTTTCATCTCCAATCGGCTGGGTTCCTTTGATGTTTTTGTGATGAACGCCGATGGATCCGATACGAGACTTCTCACTGAAAATTCTCCGGCTATCGATATTGCGCCTGTATGGTCGCCCGATGGAAGCAAAATTATGTATTCCTCAAATCGCGATGGTTATTTCAACCTTTATATAATTGATATCAATGAAGGAATCACCGAACAGTTAACCAATTCTGCTTATCATGAATTTTACGGATCGTGGTCGCCCAATGGAAGTCGAATTGCCTACCTGGCTACTGAACACGGCGAACCTCACATCTACCTGATGAATGCTGACGGACGACGGAAACGACAGTTGACAAGGTAATAAAACCACAAAATTTTCCAAGTAAACCTTAGCGAAGCTCAGCGTTCTTTGCGGTTATCATTCTACGAAATTCTGTTCGAAATCCAGTATATTTACAGGCTCAATCAAAACAATGATCAAATGCCGAAAGAAGTAGAATCATACAAGCTGGGAAATATTCAAGTTGTTGTTACGGAAATCGAAGATTCCAATAAATTAAGTGTGGATTGCAACGACGGAAACTTCCACTCTGAATTCAAAGTGAGTCGTTATGAGTTCAAAAATTACAAACGGCATATGAATCAGAAAATCACGAAAGCGTATAATCGGCAGTATGAGGAAGAGTAAATGGAAATCCGCGAAGTTTCCTGGCTTTAATATCTTCTATATAGAAATTTCACTCTTTCCTTCAAATAAAAAAACTTCACGGATTTTAGTGGCTCACAAAAGCAACATCGCATCTCCAAAAGAATAGAATCGATACTTCTCTTTCACCGCATGATTGTAGATGCGCTTCACTTCCTCCAAACTTGCAAAGGCTGAAACCAACATCAAAAGTGTGCTTTTAGGAAGATGAAAATTGGTGATCAGGTGATCGACAGACTTAAATTCATAACCGGGCGTGATAAAAATATTCGTCTCTCCGGAACAAGCTTTGAACGTTCCATCTACTTTTGGAGCTGATTCCAATACCCGAACGCTGGTCGTTCCAACCGCCGTAATACTTTTGGATTGATTCAGCGACTCGGCCTGATTTTTTGTTATCTGAAACCACTCACTGTGCATAATGTGGTCTTCGATTTTATCGGCTTTAACCGGGGCGAATGTTCCCAAACCGACATGCAGCGTGACCTCTTTTTTTTCGACTCCCTGATTCTTCAGTTTCTCAATTAAGCCCGGTGTAAAATGGAGGCCTGCTGTCGGTGCGGCTTTGCTCCCTTGGTCTTTCGCATACACGGTTTGATATCGATCGGAAAGTGATTCATCCCGTTCAATGTAGGGCGGAAAGGGCGTGTTTTTGTGTGATTCAAAAAGAGGATCATCAAGCGAATGAGAAAGCTGAATAATCCGCAAACCATCTTCTGTAATCTCCAGTGTTTCGCCCGAAATCTGATCGGTCAGCTCTGTTGTCTTTCCCGGTTTGAACTTTTTGCCGGGCCGAACCATCGCCTCAACGGTTTTGTCGTTCATCGCTTTGGTGACAAAAATCTCTGTTTTGCCATCATTGAACAATAACCGGCACTTTTCGACTTTACTGTTGTTAACCACGAGTGAAGTTTTATCAGGTAAGTAATCCCCAATATTATAGAAGTGATCATCCGTGATTTTTTGTGATGATCGATCATAAACCAAGAGGCGGGAGTGATCGCGGGGAGTGGCCGGTTTTTGGGCAATCAGTTCTTCGGGTAGATCGTAATCAAAGTCGTCGAGTGTAAGAGACAAGGGTAAACGTTATACAATTTTAGAATCCAACATTTAATTTACTAATTCAACACACCCCTACATCCCCTCTCAAGAGGGGACTTCTTGAATTACTCCACCAAAACGCTCATCGCTTTTTTCACTTCTTCCATAATTCCATCGGGGCCGAGGCCGACTTCATCGTGAAGCTCTCGTTGTGTACCGTGTTCAACAATTCGATCAGGTACGCCCATGATTTTCACCGGAACCGCTACACCTTGCTCAGCAACATACTCAGCTACAGCAGAGCCAAATCCGCCGAGTTTCGTACCATCTTCAATGGTGATAATTCGATCGTAATTTGCTAAAACATGATCGATTAGTTCCGTATCCAGCGGTTTGGCAAATCGCATATC
>CAYRDO010000114.1:0-12627 GCA_964422985.1 uncultured Rhodohalobacter sp.
ATTATAGAATGTGCCGTAGTGTCTCGCCAAGGTAATAAATTCGTCATCCACTATTACATCATCCACGCTGTGAACTAACAGTTTTGTACCGTTTCTCAATGCAAGTTTGGCTTGATCCAACGTGGTTGCATGAGCAATCATTTGATTATCCTGTTTCTGAATCTCATCAGCCGTTGCCTCTACCAATTCGCGGTAGTCATCGTCCATAGAGAATGTCCAAAACTTAATTCCGGTACTTCCCAATTCCGACAGATATTGAACAGTTTTGATACCGGCTTCTTCCGAATCAAGTGTAACCAATACTTTATCTGATGGAAGATCAAACGGAGCACCTTCAACGGGTGTAATCAACGGACCTGCGGCAGCCACATGCGGGGCATTGGGATTCAGTTCCGCTTCTTCTTGAAAATCGATCGACCAACTCATCCCTCCTACATCGTACACCCCGGTAATTCCGGAACAAAGATAGGCATCATAATACTGCTGCGGGTTCAGCTTTTGATACGCTGCAATTTCGGGGAATGAATAAGTATCTGTAATGTCCAATGCGTCTGGCCGACTGTCAAAAAAACCGGTTTGAAAGAAATGTACGTGGGAGTCGATTAATCCAGGGGTAATAAACTTCCCCTTTAAATCAATTATTTCTGCATCAGCAGGGATTTCACAATCTGCGTCTGTTCCCACACAATCTATTCGCTGGTCATTAATAATAACTATGCTATTTACGATTGGGTCAGAACCCGTTCCATCAAAAAGTGTGGCGCCTTTTAGAACGGTGGTTTTAGATTGTGACTCTGCATTTGAATTAAATAATAGCCCAAATGAAATAATTAATAGAATAAGAGTACCTGAATTGCTTACATGCATGGGTCTGATAAATAATTGATTAGTTCGGCTCTAAATAACCGAATGACAATATAAAATACTAACACTAAACGTACTTTTTACAGTAATAGAGTAGCTTCAAAACCCGATTATAATTATACTTATTGCGGTTTTAACGGGTATATCTTATTCATGAACGAAAAATCCATCGCTGTCCTTCCTTTTGTAAATATGAGTTCCGATCCCGAGAACGAATATTTTAGCGATGGAATCACAGAAGAGATCATCAATGCACTTACCGGAATACGTGGATTGAAAGTGACGGCCCGGACTTCATCGTTCGCGTTCAAAAACCGGCAGGTGGATGTTCGTCATGTCGGAAATCAGCTGGGCGTATCTACCATACTTGAAGGTAGTATTCGCAAAATTAAAGATCGTGTTCGAATCTCGGCACAGCTCATCCGAACGGACGACGGTTTTCATATCTGGTCTGAAAAATTCGACCGTGAACTTGTGGATATTTTTGAGCTCCAGGATGAAATCAGCCTCGAAATTGCAGAACAGATCAGGGAAAATTTTGGTCATCTGGAGATCAAAGAACGCCTTGTAGATGCTCCAACCGATAATATTGAAGCTTATAATCTTTACTTAAAAGCCCGCTACAATCACCTGAGATGGGACGCCGAGGGTATTGAAAACGGGATGAAATATTATGACCGGTGTATCGCCATTGCCCCAAATTTTTCATGGCCTTATTTCGGTGCAGGATACTGCCACTCCATGTACGGCTCCTGGACCCCGAATAAAGATTCGTTAGATTTTGCAGAAAAATACATTGAGAAAGGATTTCAATTGGATAGCGAATCCTTTCTGGGGCACTACAGCAGAGCGACACTCCAGTTCTGGGGACGATGGGATTTCATTCGCGGACATGATTCTTACAAAAGGTCAATGGCATTAAATCCATCATACACGGAAGCTGAGGAAGGACTGACGGAACTGTATATTGCGATTGGGGATTTTGACCGTGCGATGAAACATGCACAACACATTCTCGCATTAGACCCTCTTTCGAAAAACCACCACTTTACCATTGCAAATATTTACTATTTGACGGGGCGGCCGGACGAGGCACTGGAACATGTGGAAGCCGGCCTAAAGATTGATCCGAATTTTACTCATCTTATTGAACTGATGCAGTTGTGCCTGATTGAATTAAAGGAAGAAAGAAAGCTGAATGATTTCCTAAATATGAACTCTTTAGCTGAGAATAAACGGGCTTCAAAAATCTTGTTTCAAGTGATCCATCATCCCAAACCAAATGGATCCTATAATTTCCAAAATAATAGCGACCGCTTGGGACTGATTCCATGGTCTCTTTTCGTGCATACACATTCGGGAAATCAAACCGAAGCATTGCAGGTGCTTGAAGTGGCTGTGAAGAGAAAAGAGGGCCAATATATGAATTTCAAAAGTATGCCATTATTGAGGCCACTTCGAAATCATTCTCGATACCATCATTTGATTGAAGATACTTTTCATCCCTCTCTGTTGCCAAACCAAGAAGGCGAACCTGATTCTCTTAAAAAGGAATCAAAATCTATATCTGAGACAACTTCAGAAGAAGCTAAATCTTTAATGGATGAAGTTGAAATGGAACAAGCTCTGGCTCTTCTTGACCGCCTGATGAATGATGAGAAGAAATTTCTCGATACGGCCATTACACTCCGTTATTTAGCACAAGATTTAGATATTCATCCCAATAAACTATCGTGGCTGTTAAATGATCAATTGTCTATGAATTTTAATGATTACATAAACAGCTTTCGGCTGGAGACATTTCAGCAAAAAGCGCTGGATCCTTCCAACAAAAACTACACACTTCTGGGCCTCGCCTTCGAAAGCGGGTTCAATTCCAAATCTGCCTTCAACGATTATTTTAAAAAGAAAACCGGGTTAACGCCCCGTAAGTGGTTGAAACAGAATAAGTAATATTCTTTTTACTAAGAACAGGCTCTCATCTCAAAACGTCCGGAATCTCACAAAGAAGTCCTGAATCATAATCCCGGACGATAGCCAACTCTCTCCTCCTCATCTTTGATGCAGAAACTTAAATGAAACTGCATCATGGAAAATATTTTACTCGCTGGAGCAACCGGATACTTAGGAAGATACATTCTTCGGGAATTGATCCTTTGGGGAATTCCGGCGGTTGCCATTGCAAGAAGCCCTGAAAAACTGAGTAATGTTGATCCTGATATAATTCGGGTTATCGAAGCGGAAGTAACTCAACCTGAAACGTTGAAAGACATTTGCACCGGAATTGATACTGTAATTTCAACAGTTGGCATCACCCGCCAGAATGGTGGCCTTACTTATATGGATGTAGATTACCAGGCTAACCTGAATATTCTCCGCGAAGCTCAACAAGCAAAGGTTCGAAAGTTCATATATATCTCGGTTCTCGATGGAGATAAATATCGACATCTCGCTATTACAGCCGCCAAGGAAAAATTTGTCGATGAATTGAAAACCTCCTGCTTGGAGTACACGGTCATTCGGCCCAACGGTTTTTACTCCGATATGCGTGAATTTCTGAAGATGGCTCAAAAAGGAAAAATCTATCTCTTCGGAAACGGTGAATACAAACTAAATCCCATTCACGGAGCTGATCTGGCTGAGGTTTGTGTTCTGGCAATCTCTCAAAAAACGAAAGAGATCACCGTAGGCGGACCAGACATTCTCACCCATAATGAAATTGCCGAAATGGCTTTCTGTGCATTGGGTCAATCACCCAACATTATCTACATACCCCACTGGATTCGGCGAGCTGCCATCACCGGATCGAAGCTCTTCACTTCATCAAAAAGATACGGACCGATCGAATTTTTCCTGACAATGATGGGGCGGGATATTATGGCCCCAAGATACGGTAGTCACCGGCTGCAAGATTTTTATAAGCGTGAAGTAAAACATCAACAAAACCACTAACTAACAAATCACAAAAACCATGAAACAAGCAATAACAATAATCAAACAAGGTTTCATAGCAATCATAATAATGCTTACAAGTATGCAGGCATTCGCACAGGACAATCAAACCGAACCCAACCGAAAGGGATTCGTCATCGGATTCAGTGCCGGTGCGGGATATCTTTCTCTTGAAGGTGACGCAGCTCCCGAGGTTTTTGAAGGCGGAGATATCTCGTTTCCAAATTTGAAAATCGGCTGGATGTTGAAACCGAATACAGCCCTTTTATTGAGTATGCCCAGTATGGCTTACGAAGCTGATGGAGTAGACCGAAGCGTGGATGCCCTTGTACCATCCATCCAACATTGGGTACGCCCGAATTGGTGGATAAATGGAGGATTTGGCCTGGGATTGGATACGCCCGCTTTCTATGAAGATAATGTTAAAGGTCAGGATAAACTGATTCTTGGTACTGCTTTCATGATCAGCACCGGTTACGAAATCTACAAAAAAGGCAAATTTGCGATTGATCTGCAAGGTACGATTCATGCTGGAAAATTGTATACAAATGGCACTCATTACGAGGCCGGGGCAATTCATGCCGGCCTAGGCTTTAACTTCTATTGAGATCTCCGGGAATCATATGACGAAAAAGACAAATATTTTGAGGAGCGGGGGAATTTGGTGTATCCTTCGCTTTTCAATTTAGAACAATCCAACTTCCTAAAATTTACATGATATGACAGGACCCGATAAGAACACCGTATTTCCGCTGAAGGATTATAAACGTCTTTGTTTTCTTAAGAACATCATTAAAAATCCGAATATCATTGTAGGAGATTATACCTATTACGATGATTTTGAAGACGTTCACAACTTCGAAAAGAATGTCAAATATCATTTTGATTTTATTGGCGATAAACTGATTATTGGCAAGTTTTGTATGATCGCTTCGGATGTGACTTTCATCATGAACGGAGCCAATCACTTAACCGATGCGATCTCGACCTATCCGTTTGAAATTTTTGGAAACGGATGGGAAAAAGCGATGGAAAGAAAATCGTATCCGGTAAAAGGCGATACTGTGATCGGAAATGATGTGTGGATCGGGTACAATGCCACCATCATGCCTGGAGTTCATATTGGAGATGGAGCTATTATTGCGACAAATTCCACTGTAGTAAAAGATGTGGCTCCATATTCAGTTGTTGGTGGCAATCCTGCGAAAGAGATCAAAAAACGATTTTCGAAGGAACAGATCGAAAAACTCCTGGAGATTCAATGGTGGAACTGGGAGATCGAAAAAATCACTGAAAATCTGTCGATTTTGACCGATAATAATTTTGAGGTACTAATTGATATTTAATAGTGAATGACATGAAAAGAATTTTGAAATGGTTAACTGGGGTAACCGTGTTTCTCGCATTCATTGTGGCCACGTTCTATTGGTTTGAGGGCGAAAAAGAAGTCAGAATTTTATGTTCAATTTTCAAACCCGGTCAATCTTCAGATCAAGTGATTCGAACTCTTGATACTGGTCACCATCTGAAATATGTACCGGAGGGCGATCAAATCAATGTAAATAGCCCTAAAACACTTGGCACGTCCCGATGCACCATTCAATTCTCAGAATCTGATCAAGTGATTTCCAGTGAGTACTCGCAAACATTTTTTTTGGATAAAACCGCAGCATGGATTGGAGTTCTCGGATTCTTGGGAATGGGTATCTTCCAGTTTTTGCTGTCACTTGGATTCCCGTATGGCAAACTGGCCTGGGGTGGATTTTATGAAGTGTTGCCGACTTCACTCCGAATCGGAAGTGGAATTGCAATTCTGATTTATGGCTATGGAATGATCGTTCTGCTTGAATCGGCTAAAATCATTCAACTTCTGTATAATCCGGAGTTGGCAGAATATTCCGTGTGGATCTTAGCAGCTCTTTTTGGATTGAGTACAATCGGCAATCTTCAATCAAAAAGTGAGCTTGAAAAGAGAGTTATGACACCGGTGGGAATTCTGTTTTGCAGTCTATGTATAATTATTGGAATGGCAGGATAAGGAATATCTATTCTTTAATTAGTTCAATTCCTATTATTTTAAATGAATGCTTGGTCAATTCGCTAAACGACTTTTTGATTTTTACCTGAACAGCAGTATCCATGTAGCGCTAGCCGTCACTTCTTTTACAGCGATTACCATGTTTAATTTAAGCCTTCCTGTAGATTACGATCTGTTGTTTTTTGTTTTTTTCAGCACGGTAATTGGCTACAATATTACAAAGTATACGGGAACACATGAATCACCTGAAGCGGGTTCCCACCCATCCAAAACCATCGTTACTTTTTCTCTGCTCAGTTTTCTGCCCCTCTTCTATTTTATGCTTCAGCAGTCTTGGATAATCATTCTTATCTCCGGGTTGATGGGATTGATCACAATCTCTTACAGTTGGCCTTTTCTGTGGAGACGTTCGAACCTGAGAGATATCACAGGGTTGAAAATTTTTGTAATCGCTTTTGTTTGGACTATCGTCACAGTAATTCTGCCGGTTCTTTCGAACCAATTTGATATCAACAGAAACCTGTTTATTGAGATAATACAACGGTTTATTTTTGTGCTGGTTTTGACTCTCCCCTTTGATATCCGAGACGTTCGTTTTGATACGTATCAATTGGGTACCATTCCTCAAATCATTGGGATTAAACGTGCTCGGGTGACAGGGATTATTCTTCTTTGTATTGTCGTCATTTTTGAATTTTTAAAAACTCCCCTGCTTATTAATCAGGCTTTTGTCTTGGTAGCCATTTCATTGTTAACGGCATTTTTTGTGATGCAATCGGTTGTAAAACAAACTCAATACTATGCATCATTTTGGGTGGAAAGCGTCCCTGTTATTTGGTGTGTAAGTTTAGTTTTTATATAAAACAGTGAGTCAATCCCAACCTTTAGTTTAATTGATAGTTTAAAAAGAATAGTTAAACGTTTCGATATCATTCTGATAAAGTTCATAAACCTTCTCTTTAAGATTTTTTCCAGCTTTATAGTAATCTTTATAATCAGAAGAATCGATTTTGTCAGGACTATAATCAAATAATAGTCGCGGGCGTCTTTTTAATTTTTTATAAGTTTCCCTGGCTCTTTTTTTCAAAGTAATAACCTTTGTTTTTCTCTTGTGAGGAAGTTTAGAGTCTGAGATATCAAGAGTATCACAAACCTTTTCGAATTCTTGCTGCAGATTTTCAAATCTGCCTACGAAATCTACAAGTTGCTCCCCATCTTGGTAAATAAATTGGTATTGAGGGGCATAAAAATAGCTTCTCTCTTTCATCAATTTTGGCAGTTCATCAGTTACAAACGAATGGAAAGATATCAACAAATCCAGATTTGAATATTTATAAAATGAGACTACCCGATCCCATGGATTCCGTACAAATGAAAACTTAAAGTATCTATCAAACTGTTCTTCGGATACATAGCAATTCTCATAAAATTCATTGGCCTTTAGGTGGGTAAGGTGTGGTGGTCCCACCGCCTGTACCTTATTTCTTGATATTGCAAGAGGGGCTTTTGCTTTTGGATGTAAACCAAGGTTTTTTTTAAAAAACGACTCGATACTTGTACCCGCCGTTTTAGGAATATGAACAAAAATACACTGATGAGGATGTGAAATCATACTGTAACGAAAATTTCCAACGATTTAATAATATGAATTTAACAAGTAGGTTTATTTAATACAGATATAACTCTACATCCCCCTAAACTGTTTCTTGTTTCTTAAATCTCAAATTATTGATTGTGACATTAGCATATCATTTTACTTCAATGACAGTGACTTGAGCCGGAGCATTGTATCGAACGGGAGAAAGTGTAAACCCAAGCCCGCTGTTTACATTTAGAAGCATATTGCCAAGCCTCCAATGCCCATTGACGTAAGGAGTTTCAGACCGAACGGCTGTAAACGGATAGAAGAAAACCGGAATTCGGACTTGTCCCCCATGCGTATGGCCGGCAAGCAGCATATCCGTTTCTGAATTGTTTGAGAAGTCAATCAAACGGTCTGAGGCCTGGTGACTCGCCACAATTTTGAGTCCGTTATTCGGAACATCATTAATCAAACTTTCTAATTGATCCCTTTCCAGGTTGTAACTGTAAATCTCCGTCACTCCCGCAATATTGATTGGAGTTCCGTTGTGGTTAATCTGAATATTTTCATTCCTGAGAACCTTAATTCCTCGCTTTTCAAGAACTTCCGTAATATGATCCTGACCCGCCCAGTAATCATGATCCCCAATAACGGCATACACTCCATATGTGGCATTCACTTTCTGAAGCGCTTTAGCTCCTTCCTGAACATGGCCTATTCCCTCTGTTATCAAATCACCGGTAAATATCACCAAATCAGGATTGGCATTATTTACAATTTGGATGTAACGATCCATCTTTTTCATTCCAGTGAATACATCCGCATGAATATCCGTGATATGAACAATCGTAAGGGGGGAATTCAGATTAGTCGACTCTGCTTGAGAATATTCATAGGTGAGATTTTCAATGGTCATTCGGTTTGTATCCCAAACCATTTTTGCCGCGGTATATACGAGTGTTATAGCGGCGAGAATCAAAAAGCCTTTTGCGAATCGAATCCGTAAGATTTCACTATCAATACTTGAGAATTTCGATGACAGCGGCAATAGAATATCATGGAGGATTAACCAGTTTAACATCACCCCTGAAAACACAAAGCCAAACCAAAACAGGTAAATAATGAAGTGAGGAAAATTATCAACAGAGTAACTTCCCTGAAAGGTATATTGCAGGACTCCCATCAAGGGAAAGGCGATAAACAGAATCACCAAAAAGAAAAACGCAGATTTCCAGGCCCACAATGGTTCCAGTTCAAGAAGATTGACGCTTTTAAAATATCGGTAACTAAAATATGTGAGGAATAAAACTAAAAGGATGCTGGCATAGAGCACCATTCGTAATGGCCAAGGCATGTTCTGTAGATTTAAAAAGGTTGTAAAAATCAGGGTTTAAAATATCATACTTTAACAAAATTTGTATGATAGATTGCGATTTGCGTTAAATCAATTCACTATTATTTCTCTTTTAAAGGTACCCAAGTATTTAGTATTTTTTAGGTTGATAAAAACAAACAGACAATTCAAAGATTACGATTAATAAAACTGGATGTCAGAAGATTTAGTTACGCTCACCTTTCCTGACGGTGCGAAAAAAGAATATCCCAAAGGAATTTCAGGGTACGAAGTTGCAGAAAGTATTTCTAAAGGTCTTGCCCGCAATGCATTAAGTATTACACTCGGAGACGAAATCAAGGATCTTGACCTCCCCATCGAGCGGGATGATACCATCAACATTAACACCTGGGATACAGAAGACGGTAAATATACATTCTGGCACTCGTCCGCCCATTTGCTGGCTGAGGCGATCCAGGAACTGTACCCAAATGCGAAGTTTGGGATTGGTCCGCCAATCGAGGAAGGATTTTATTATGATATCGATTTTGGTAACGAATCGTTCGGGCAGGATCAGCTTGAGGAAGTTGAGAATAAAATGATTGAACTGGCTCGAAAGAAATCCGATTTCGAGAAAAGAAACGTATCCAAAGAAGATGCGCTTACTTTTTATGAGAAGAAAGGTAATGAATATAAGGTCGATCTGATCCAAGATCTTGAAGATGGAAATATCACATTTTACCAGCAGGGTGATTTTGTAGATCTTTGCCGCGGTCCGCATATCCCGGATACCTCCCCTATCAAAGCTGTGAAACTGACCAAACTGGCCGGTGCGTATTGGCGCGGTGATTCGGACAGTAAACAGCTCACACGAATTTATGGAATCACTTTTCCAAAGCAGAAATTGCTGGATGAGTATCTCGAACGAATTGAGGAAGCCAAAAAACGAGATCATAAAAAGCTGGGGAAAGAACTCGGCATTTATATGATGGATAGTTTGGTAGGCTCCGGCTTGCCGTTATGGCTCCCCAATGGAACTTTGTTACGCCGAACTCTCGAAGCATTTTTACGTGATGAACAGAAGCGACGCGGATACCAGGAAGTAATCACTCCGCACATCGCGAATGTGGATCTGTATCGAAAATCGGGTCATTACCCTTATTACCAGGAATCGCAGTTTAACCCGATGCAGGTTGATGATGAAGAGTATATGCTCAAACCGATGAACTGTCCGCATCATCACCAGGTGTATGCGAATGAATTGAGAAGTTACCGGGATCTGCCCGTTCGATTGGCTGAATTCGGCACGGTTTACAGGTATGAACAATCCGGAGAGTTAAATGGGCTTTCAAGAGTTCGCGGATTTACCCAGGATGATGCCCACATCTATTGCATGCATGAACAACTCAAGGATGAGATCAAACATGTAATTGATCTTACCCAGTTTGTATTCAATACATTTGGAATGCCGGTTGACATTCGCCTCTCCTATCGGGATGATAATGAGAAGAAGTACGGCGGTGATACCGAATATTGGGAACGGGCTCAAAAAGAGATTAAAGAAGTAGCCGATGAAATGGAATTGGATTATAAGATAGCTGAGGGTGAAGCCAGCTTTTATGGTCCGAAGATCGACTTTATTATTCGTGATGCGATCGGACGTAAATGGCAGCTTGGAACGGTTCAGGTGGATTATGTGATGCCGGAACGGTTTGATTTGACGTATGTCGGTTCTGATAATGAGAAACATCGGCCGGTTATTATTCACCGTGCACCATTCGGCTCAATGGAGCGATTTGTGAGTATTTTGATTGAACACTTTGCCGGTGACTTCCCCCTTTGGCTGGCTCCGAAGCAGATAGAAATTCTCCCTATTTCTGATGACTATCTCGAATATGCCAAACATTGCGAGCAAAAATTCGAAGAACTTGGATTGCGAGTACATGTTGATTCAAGGGCTGAAAAAGTCGGATCAAAAATCCGCGATGCCGAAACCAGCAAAATTCCTTATATGGTAATTGTTGGATCTCAAGAAGAAGATGATGGAACAGTTTCGGTCAGACGCCATAAAATGGGTGATATCGGAACTTTTCCTTTAGAAGAATTTTTAAATAAAGTAGAAGAAGAAGTCAAAAATAAGATTCTTCCACCTACTCAAGAAACAGATTGATTTTTCAAAAATTTTTTTCTGATTTTTAAGTATAATCAATAGCTTAATTCCTAAATACTAATAAAACGAAGAGGTAACTTATCGCAAGAAGACGACCCATAAGAAGAAGACGGAATGATGACCGCCCGAATGTTAATGACGAAATACGTTCGTCAAAAGTCCGGTTAATCCGTCCGGATGAAGAACATGAAGTTGTATCGATCGAACGGGCATTAGAAGTTGCTGCATCCTATGATTTAGATTTGGTGGAAGTTGCTCCAAATGCCAAACCACCGGTTTGCAAAGTCATAGATTTCGGCAAGTTTATGTACAAGAAGAAAAAGAAAGAGAAAGAGGCGACAAAGAAGCAGCATACCATTCAAGTGAAAGAGCTTCGATTTCGACCTAATACCGACGACCACGACCTGGAATTTAAAACACGCCACGCCAGAGAATTTTTAGAAGGCGGAGACAAAGTAAAAGCAACCGTACAATTCCGAGGCCGTGACATGCTTTACACCGAACAAGGCGAAGAGTTATTAAATAACCTTGCTGATGAACTCGATGATGTCGGCAAAATTGAATCTAAGCCTGCGATGGAAGGGCGACGAATGATTATGATTCTCGCACCTGACAAAAGTTAAGGTCTGATACCTCTATAAAATTTAAGCGAACAATTTCTGATGGTTGATGTCGGAGATCTGTTCGCTTTTTTTATTTTTCCCATACATTTTGTAGCTAAAATGAGTAGCTGTGAGAATATTAATACAGATCGTAGATTCGCTGTGATTAGGTGAATCTTTTTAAACAAACCAGCTTTTTTTAAAGGAGAAAGGTTCTTATCTTGAAAGTCTGTTAATTTTCAGAAAACACGGATGTTATGCCAAAAATGAAATCAAACAGTGGCGCGAAGAAGCGTTTTAAGAAAACCGGAAGCGGTAAGATTAAGCGCAAAAAAGCGAACAAACGCCACATTCTTACTAAGAAAACAAGCAAAAGGAAAAGAAATCTTGGAAAGGATACATTGGTTGATAAAGCCGATAAAAAATCCGTTGAACGATTGATTCCTTATAGCTAAACAAAAATTATTTAACCTTTAAAACGTAAATACAAATGCCACGATCACGAAATCTGGTGGCTTCCCGTCGCCGTCGCCGAAAAATTTTAAAACAGGCGAAAGGTTACTGGGGCAGAAGAAAAAACGTTTATACCGTTGCTAAAAACGCGGTTGAAAAAGGCCTGCAATATCAATATCGAGACCGTAAGGTTCGAAAGAGATCATTCCGGCGTCTTTGGATTACACGTATTAACGCTGCTGCCCGATTGAACGGAACCACCTATGCCAAGCTAATTCACGGCTTGAAAGAAAACGACATCAACCTCAATCGGAAAATGCTTGCAGATATTGCAGTACGAGATCCCGAGACATTTTCTGAAATTGTGAATGAGGCTGGACAGTAAGCCTCTACTGCTATTTAAACCGGCAGATCCCCTGGATTTGCCGGTTTTTTTTTGCTTTTTTAATCCCACTTTGTCGGGGGAAAGTGAAATGAACGATTAGCGATTGAAATCGGGGGATGTTCCCGGTTAAAATCATAGACACCCCTCCCCAACTAAAGTTGGTATTCCCCTCAAGGGGAGACCTCCTCGTTCTCTTTTATTCATGGGGAACTCCCAAAAATTAGTTCTAAAATCCTTTATCTTTATAG
>CAYRDO010000115.1:0-12621 GCA_964422985.1 uncultured Rhodohalobacter sp.
TGGGGTTCTTTTACAGTGTGTTTAGTAATATCTGGCAAATTTGTCGTTTGACAGAGAAAGGCTTGAACAAACAACAGGTTCAGGATCAATTGAATATTCGAAGTAATTACATTTTCAATATTCAATATCAGGAAGCCTCGAGATTCAGGCTCGCAGAAATGCCTTTTATTTTTGAAGCACTTTTGGACGCAGACAGCGCCGCAAAAGGCTTTAGCACTCTGGACGCCCCATCAATATTTCTCCTGCTGATAAAGCGCATCACCGGCTAAATATTTCCGAGTCGGTGTTGCGGTAATAGCAACTAAGATTACGGAGGTATTTATTATGGACGGTGCGACAGTAGTTAAGCTGCGAAAAATGAATGACGAAGATGTTATGGAGCAGCTTCAAGATGGAGTCATGCAAGCATTTGATATTCTTGTCCACAGATATAAAGACAGACTCCACAACTTCCTGTATCGATACACCCATAATCACGAGGATTGCGAAGATCTCGTACAAGAAACATTCTTAAGAGTCTACCGGAGCAGACATTCTTATCAGCGTATCGCTAAACTCTCAACCTGGATTTATACCATTGCTTTAAACCTTGCTAAAAGCATGTACAAAAAGAAGAAGCGAATGAGTTTGGTTTCTATCCATGCCGATGAATCGGATCCAGATGATCGAGAGATGGAAATAACCGATACAAACATTCTCCAGGATGACAAACTTCATCTGAAAAATTCCATGGGCGAACTTGAAAAAGCCCTGGAAGAGTTAAATGATAACTTCAAAGAAGTGATTGTGTTGAGAGACATTCAGCAACTCACTTATGAAGAAATATCAGAAATTACCGGAGCGGCCATGGGTACAGTAAAATCCAGAATTAACCGCGCGCGAACTCAACTTCAGGAATTGATTGGGGGATATGTTGAACCTCAAACACTTTAAACCGGTTTAGCCGGAAACATTTTTTAATTAACGGAGTATGGTTAATTGTTAACCTTAACGAAAAACCATACTCCGTTTTATGGATTTAGAGAGATACAAAATATCGGATTGCGAAAAATCTCTCTGTAATTGCAAAGAATTTGGATTAAAACAATCCAATTTTTGCTCTTCTACTACAGAGAACCCCTTTAAAGTTGAATCGCTTGTTGAAAAGCTCAGAAGCCTCCCGCCAGTGAAAGCACGCCCTGGTTTTGATCAACGAATGGCAGCCGCTTTTGCAATGGAATTAGAGAGAGAAACCCAGGAAAGAAACAGAAGTTGGTTAAAGAAAAATTCACAAATTTCTTTACCCGATATGACTTCGGATCTTATTAAGGATCTTTTTTAAGTCACTGTGGCTTGAGTCTATTGCTAAACCTTTTTTAGCGTAAGTCAGTGCTTCATCAAATGCTTCTACCTCAGTAAGTATCCAGGCTATATTGTAGTAAGCATCTACAAAATTTTCTTCAAGATTAATTGCCTTTTCATAACTTTTTGCGGCTTTAATATGTTGATTTTGGCGTAATTGAAAATTTCCAAGATTAAAAAATGCCAGTGCATTTTCGGGCGCCAACTTTGTAACATACCTGAACAACTCTTCTGCTTTTTCAAGTTCGCCGGAGGCTTCATAGCAGTCAGCCAGGTTGGTTAAAGAGGGGATATGATCTGGTTCTGAATCTAACGCATCCAAATAGAATTTTTTGGCTAATGCATACTCTTCTAACTCCGAGTAAGCGTTTGCCAAATTAAATAGATAGGCAGAGTTATTCGGGTTGATTTCAACCGCGGTCTTCAGGGGATCTGTTGCCTTTTTATACTCACCGACAAGATAATAGCCAACACCTAAATCGTTGAGTAACGACGGATTTTTAGGTTCGTCTTGTAATTCAGTTTTTATTTTTTTGATCTGGTTATTTATAAAATCTTCGTTGCTCAAAACTGATATCCTATTTGTAATTCTGCTCTAAAGTTATTCACGGTGCTGGTTGATAAGATAATTTTTGCGGGTCCTAAAATTGTCAAAGCACCAATTGAAAGCGACAAACCATGTTCAAATTCATCCGAAGGAAGTTTGAAATTCAGGTTTTCCTGGAATCGGCCTGTGTAATAATCCACTTCAATAAACCGATGGTAAAACGGTTCAAATTGAAAACCGAAGGTCGCCATTTGTACATTTCTGGAAGATATTTGATAAGGTTCAATTCCTCCAAATCGAATGAAATCATAAACCGGTTCAAATCGGTTAGGTGATTTCCAATATTCCCAGGGGAGATCTCTTCCGGTTGTGTATCCCAGCCAGAGAGAGTTTGTGAGTGATACTTCATCGTTTAACTCATAATATCCTTCATAATAAAAATCTGAAGATGTGAAGTTTAGTTCACTAAAAATAAGATCATCGCTATAATAACCCTCAAGAATGTATTTTCGCCCGGATGTTGGGTAGGCTTTTCTATTTAGTTTATCTCGAATAAATCGAGCAAAAACAGCATGATGATTTTGATCCGTAACTTCAACATCGCCGTAGTTGATTCGGTTGGAGTGGCGGATAAAATCTCTTCGAATACCTATTGAAAACAGATTCTGGATGCTAAAATAATTCCCTCCGGATAACTCCACCCGAAAGAGCTCATCTTTAAATTGCGAAGCTCTGCTGGTTGGTGGATACCAATTTACATTTTCAGAGTTGTATCTCAAGGTTGTCATGAGGCCCAAGTCAGATCCAAGAGCCCCATAATAGGTATGATCTGCCTGTATGTTAATGCGATCTCCTAATCGAACTTCCCCGCGAGTAAGAGAGCCATTATGCAGAAGATTTTGAAAACTTCCCTCAAATAAGATCGAAGCCTGGGCTTTGGATTCGTATCTCAGGCCTACCTTAAACTCGTCCGTTTCATTCTCGTCTACATCGATTTGAAGGATATAGTTATCCTCTTCTTCAGGAATTAAGCGATAGGTAACGTTGTCGATATAGGGAGAGCTGTACAATTTCGATACTCTCTGCTCAATCATGTTGATTTCAAGATCGCTTGTAGATATAAAATCAAGTTGGCTGAGGAAAAAGCTGTCATCATAAAAAGAGTTTCCGCGAATTTCTATGTTGGATACAGCAAAGCGTTCGGAATTATCAATACCCGACCGATCTCTTGGAACGGAATTTTGACGGGCTGCAATTTTTTTAAACTCATCAAGATGTCTTTGACCGGCTTTTTGTCCAATGTTCAAAATTTTATCAGCCTGATCAAAATCTGCTGAATTAAATGGTTCCAACTCATCTATTCGAACCACGTAATCAGCCATTTCCCGTTGAACATCTGCGTAGTCATGAATTCGGAAAAAAAGGCTTTGGTTCAATACTTTTGTAATTGTATTCAGGCTGTCTTTCTTCATAAGAGGCGAGCTTACATCCACGGCAATGGTGTAGTCGGCTCCCATCTCTATGGCATCTTCAACAGGTAAATTTCGTATCAAACCACCATCTACATAAAGGCTTCCATCTATTTCATGAGGAGAAAAGATGGATGGAATGGAGATACTGGCCCGCAAAGCATCCGGCAGATAACCGGATTGAAAAACTTTTGCTTCCCCGGTTTCCAGGTTTGTTGCAACGGCAGCAAATGGGATCTCAAAATCATTAAACTCCTCAATTCCATGAACGCTTTGCGTGAGGCGGGATAAATATGTGTATACGTTCTGGCCCGAAATAATACCCACCGGCAGATCAATCCGTTTTTCGCTGATAGGAAACGTAGCTATGGTCCGGTCATCATTTATTTTTTCATAATTGGAGATGTATTGGCGATCCGGTTTTTCCGTAAACAGCTCTGTAAAATTATTCGATGTGGCAAGTTCAGCAAGTTGATCACTTGTATACCCAATGGCATATAAACCGCCAACCAAACTCCCCATACTTGTACCTGTAATATAGTCGATGCGGATACCGGCTTCCTCGATCGCCTGAATCACTCCAATATGAGCAATTCCCATCGCCCCGCCACCACTTAATACAAGCCCAACTCGTAAAGAGTCTCCTTGATTTTGAATATTAATTGGGTTTGTATCCAGTTCTTGTGCATCAATTTCAACCACTGAGAGTGAGAAGAGAAGGAGACAATAAACCGATACCCTGAGTGATGAATACATCTTTTTTTAA
This sequence comes from uncultured Rhodohalobacter sp., assembly GCA_964422985.1. Lineage (GTDB taxonomy): Bacteria > Bacteroidota > Rhodothermia > Balneolales > Balneolaceae > Rhodohalobacter. Next base: position 4,124 of record CAYRDO010000115.1, read on the forward strand.
GAACCTCAAATGTTTAAAACTGCATAGGTCACAAAGAAGTTACATTCTGTCTATTTTAAATACATTTTATCAGACGAAATAATCATCAAAAATGTTACTTCACATCTGTATCAAAACCCTCTTTTTGAAGTATTTTTTCTACTTTTTTTGAATGTGATCCTTGAATTGTAATCGTTTTACCTTCAACATGTCCGCCGGCACCGCACGAGCTTTTTAACTTTGTTGCCAACTTTTCAATAACCTGTGGGTTATGTTTAATGTTGGAGATGACGGTCATTTGATTTCCCGTTCGCGGATTTCGTTCTTCGTGAATTTTTAAAACCAATGGTTTCCTCTGATTTATTGAAGATTTATAATTCTATTTCTAATACGCTATTTGCTTTAAAAACGTATTATATCAGTAGCTTAAAGCAAGAAATAATCATTTTTGATTTCAGATAAACTCTTTAAGTTTGCTGACTGTTTAAGAGGTATAAAAATAGTTAAATTTAGTACCATAGGTAAGTTTCCAAAAAGAAAAGGAGAATAACATTGCAAATTATCAAAATGGAAATTTTGGGGCTGTCCACGAGTCCCAGCAGCGGCGGTGCTTATGCATTGATTTTATCTGAGTCAGAAGGTAATAAACGGTTACCCATTATTATTGGTACGTTTGAAGCGCAGGCTATTGCGTTGGAGTTGGAGAGCATCAAACCGCCACGACCCATGACGCATGATCTGCTTAAAAACCTTGTGCTCAGTTTTAACTCTGATGTACAGAAAGTGGTGATTAATGATTTGAGTGAGGGTACCTTCTATGCTCAAATTCATTACAACAAAGATGATAATAAGGTACAATTAGACGCCCGACCAAGCGATGCCATTGCGCTGGCCATTCGTTTTGGAGCACCGATCTATGTAGAGCAAAAAGTTTTAGACGAAGCAGGAATTGAGACGGACGAATCATCTGAGGGCAAAAAGGGTTCAATAGCAAAACCAAAAGAAGCTGAGAGAGAACTTTCACAACTAGAAAAATTGAAAAATGAACTCCAGACAGCTATTGATACCGAAAACTATGAAAAAGCGGCTAAGATTCGCGATCAAATTAAAAAACTAAAAGGATAAAGTGCACATATCAGATATACCGTTTCTCAATCTGCCATTCAATAAATTATTTCAAGATTATATAACAAACCCTCAAAAATTAGCCCCCTTTTTTCAGACCCATCCTTTTTCTGATGATGATCTGAGTGCAGCGTTAGATTCATATCAGTTTGCGAATAACAGAGGCAAAACAGTTTCTCTTCTAAAAGATTTCAACAAGAAGTTTGGAGCCGGAAAGCAAACACTCCAATCGGTTGAACGATTGGCTGATGAAAATTCGGTAGCTATTGTAACTGGGCAACAACTTTCTTTGATAGGCGGTCCTCTTTTTACGGTATTGAAAATTCTATCCGCTATTCATATTGCTCAAGAATGGGAGAAGAAATTTAATATCACGTGTGTTCCTGTATTTTGGCTGGCAGATGAAGATCACGATTATGATGAAATTTCCACTCTTGGATTTCCCCTGAAGGATGATCATAAAAATATTACGCTTTCAAAAGAATCGGAGATAGAGCAAAGAGTAGGAGATATCAAACTTGATTCAAGATTCGATTCATTTAAGCAAGAGGTTGTTGAAAGTCAGTTTGATACAGATTTTACGGATCAACTCTGGCGCAAAATCGATGATTGTTATCAACCCGGTAAGACAGTTGGAGAAGCGTTTGGCAGACTGATTTTAGAACTGTTCGCAGATCATGGTTTGATACTTGCCGGATCGGCTGATGAAGCGATAAAAAAGCACCTTTCTTCGGTTTTAACAAAATCAGTTGAAGGAGTTAATACACAGTTCGAGTCGCTCGAAAAGAAAACCAGGGAACTCATTTCGAGCGGATATCATGGCCAGGTTCATCTTCAACACTCAAACCTTTTTTGGATTGATGAGAAAGAAAATCGTACAAAATTATCTTTTGATGAGGGAAAATGGAGTGCCGATGGCAACGGAAAAACATGGACATCAGACGAGCTCATCAAAGATATTGAAGATCAGCCCGAACGATTCTCACCGAATGTGTTTCTACGCCCCATTCTGCAAAATGCACTGCTTCCCGGAGCTGCGTATATTGGCGGTCCAGGAGAGATCTCATATTACGCTCAAATGAAAGATTTTTATCGGGATTTTGATTTGTCGATGCCTGTGATCGTTCCTCGATTCAGCGCTACTCTTATGGAGTCCGGGATCGATCGGGTTTTTGAAAAACTGCCTTTCGAATTTTCCGATTACAATAATCGAATTGAAGATTTGGAGTCTCAGTTCATAGAACAATCAGATTCACCTGATATTGAATCCATTTTTGACCGATGGAAGAACAACATTGATGAGGTGAGTAATGAGCCAATTGAAGAGGTGAAAGAGGTCGACCCCACACTGGAAGGAACCTCAGAAAAAGCGAAAGCAACGTTTTTTACGGATCTCGACAAGTTAAAAGGAAAGGTGTATCGGTCTGTTAAGGATCAGGAAAAAACTCAACTAAAAAGAATCCGGAAAATTAAAACTCATCTTTTCCCTAATGGCAACCTGCAAGAGAGAGAGGTAGCTTTCATCTATTTTATGAATAAATATGGATTGGATGTTTGGGATGATCTCCTCAATGCCCTGAAAGATGAAACACCGGATTCACATAAAGTAATTCGTTTGTAATGTCTGACTGTTCTGAGAAAGAGGAACTTCGAAATCACTTTTTAAAGGAACGCAAAAAACTTTCTGACACAGAAGTTGAGACAAAAAGTACAGAGATTATTCATCGGCTTCTTCAGTTACATGCTTTCCAAGAGGCAGATATTGTTCACAGCTATGTACCCATCAAAAAAAATCATGAGGTGGATACTGCGCAATTGATACACCATTGTTTTGATACAGATAAAAAAATTGTAGTTCCAAAAATGCTTGAACAGGGAAAGCTTCAACACCTTGAGATAGAATCTTTTGATGACCTTAAGAAAAACAGTTGGGGTATTCCCGAGCCTGATAAGGGCAAAGAAATATCAGTCGAAAGGTTGGATCTTATCGTAGTACCGATGGTTGCAGGAGACCGTTTTAAAAACAGGTTAGGGTACGGGCAAGGTTATTACGATCGTTTTTTGGAGAAATCAGATGCAATTAAGATTGGGTTACTGTTTGATTGTCAATTATTCGAAAAAAAATTACCAGTTGAAAAATTTGATGTTCCTTTAGACATTTTAATTACGGAGTCGCAACGAATTGAATAATCAATCGAAACTGAATCATCAGTGATTCGTAGCATGAAAAGACAATCAGAAAAATAATAAGATGCTATGCCCAATCAGATGGAAAGAACGTTAAATATTTCGGACCAGGAACTTCACTCAACTCTCAACGATTTTCTTGAGGAGAAAGAAAAAAAACCGAAGGAGAGTATTTGGAATTTTTCCACGATTGCGGGTTTGGTATTGGTACTGACATCTGCAACATTCGTTGGAAATTTTCTGAGCACTCAAGTTTTTGGATTAGGATCGATTCCTCTTATCAGTACGATTATGCAGGCAGCTCCGTATGTTGGTGGCGCCATTTTGGGACTTCTTGTGATCGGAATGTTCTCTCGTGATAAGACTAAAAAAATCGAAGAGAAACAGGAACAGGAGAGAGTGAAAGAAACCTACGATAAGCTGGATAAGTTTTTATACACAGATCAGGAGAAGAAGCAAAAAGAGAAGCAGAAGAAATCAGAAGCCAGCAAGTTTGAAAAATTTAAAGTCGGTGTATCCAATCGATTAATGAAATCCAGAACGGACAAAAAAATTGCCGGCGTTTGTGGAGGGCTTGCTAAGCATTTGGGTGTGAGTTCAACCTTGTTACGTCTTCTGTTTGTAGCCGCCATTATTCTCGGTTGGGGTTCCTTTATTTTAGTGTATATTGCATTGGCTTTTGTAATGCCAAAAGAGCCGATTTATGAAATGGACGATTTTAACTCTTTCTAATTTTTTATTGTGCTGATATCGTTTGAAGGAATTGACGGTTGTGGCAAATCAACTCAAATCAACCTTTTAAAAACTTACTTTGAAAAACAGGGGGTTGATTATTCTGTGTTTCGTGAACCCGGTGGGACGGAGATCTCTGAAAGAATTCGGTCGCTTCTGCTGCACGAAACGGATGAAATGGACCCCGTAACTGAGCTGTTGCTTTTCTCAGCGGCCCGATCTCAACTCATCCGGGAAAAAGTACTTCCGCTTTTAAAAGAAAAGCGAATTGTAATACTGGATCGGTTTTATGATTCCACAACTGCTTACCAGGGTTATGGCCGGAAATCTGCGGATTTGAATAGCATTCATGTGTTAAATGAACTAGCTACACATCATACGAAACCTGATATCACTTTCTACTTAAGGATCGATCCAAAAGAAGCAGAGAAAAGGACGGATGGAAATTTAAAAGACCGGATGGAAAATGCAGGATTTGATTTTTTTTCAAAAGTAAGTGCCGGATATGATGAACTTGCTGAGCAAGAAGAGAGGATTCATTCGATAGACGCAACACTGGCACCTGAAGTCATCCACTCTGAAATTGTCACGATTATTGAGAAGTCTCTTTAAGTTTTACATTTGGTTTCAACCAGTAAAACAGAGCCGGTAAAAGAAACAGATCGGCAAAAAGTGCAGCTATAATTGTTGTACAGACCAACGCTCCCATTAATGTTGTGGAAGTAAACGCACTCGTGATGAGTGTACCAAAACCGGCAACAAGAATCAGGCTTGTGATAATAATCGCCCGTCCGGTTCGAATCGTGGTTGTAGCTAGTGATGGCAGAAATGCTCCACTTCGAATATGTTCAACTCTGAAGCGAGCCAGGTAGTGGATACTGTCATCCACTGCAATTCCAAGAGCAATGGTGAAGATCACAGCGGTTGAGGGTTTAATATCGAGATTCAGATATCCCATCACACCGCCCACAATCAATAACGGAAGGATATTTGGAACGAGCGCGATAATAATCAATCGAAGATCCTTAAACATGAAAACCATAATGGCAGTAATTGCTATCAATGCAAGTACGATGCTCCAAACAAGGGAGTAAACAATTTTATCGGTTAAATCAGCATTTAAAATGGTAGTACCTGTTATAACCACGTTACTGTTTGGAAATATTTGATCTATTTCTGATGAGACTTCATCTCTAATCTGATTAATTCTCTTTGAACCGGCATCTTCGGTAAAAGCAGTAACTCTCAACTTGCTGTAATCAAAGTTTACATACCTCGAGAGTGCCTCAGAATCATTGATTTCAAGAAGTAAAGTGTATTGAGCCACTGCACTATCTGAGTTCGGCATTTGATATTTTCCTATCGCTGAATCGGGATTCATTTCACTGTGCATCTGTCTCATAAGCGTATGTATACCTGCAACACGATGAATTTCCGGATATGACTGAAGCACACTATCCAGTTTGGCTGTTTGCTTCATCAAACCTGCCGTAATTGCTGAATCAGGAGTGCCGGTGTTTATAACAAACTCAAGCGGAAATTGAGGAGAAATATTAGTTGTGAAAAAACGACTGTCTCGCATCAGCTCAGTATCCTCGCCGATATCATCAAACACCCGGCCATTTACTTCAAGGTTTTTAATTCCATAACCGAATATTACCGTAACCATGAGCCCTGCCAGAATTATTTTACCATAGCTCAACCTGGTGATAACAGCCAGTTTTTTTAACCATTTGTGGACTGCCGGATAGAATGCACTCGACTTTTCATCAACAATCCGTTTTTTTCTAGTTAGTTTCATCGCAGCCGGTAGAAAGGCGATTGTGATCATATACGCAATTAAAACACCGGCAGCCGTATAAATTCCAAATCGTTTCATCGGTACGACGGAACTACTAATGAGCGAGGCAAATCCGATAGCTGTAGTAATACTGGTAAGAAACGTAGCGCTCCCCAACGTTTTGAGCATTTCAATAATCGATTTTTGCTTATTCAAGCCGGATTCTCTTGAATCATCGTACTTCGAAATCATATGAACGGAATCCGCTATTCCCACGCATAAAAGAATAGGGGCGATGGTCGTACTCATAATTTCAAGGTATCCGCCGGTTAGTTGAATGATGGCGACGGTAAGAAGAAGAGTTGTCCAAACAATCACCATCGGGTACAAAACCCCCCAGAATGTTCGGTACATATACCACAGCAAAAGCATAATCAGCAAAGATGAGATTGCGATGTAGATCACAATTTCATTATTCAGCATATTCACATACTGATTTCTGAAATAGGGAATCCCGGAGGTATGAAATTCGTAATTCTGTCGATGATCAGACAAAATCTCATTGATCTGATTGATGATTCTCTCTTTTGTTTCATATGTATTGCTCGATTCCTCAATCATCAGAACAATAGAAGTGGCCGTTCCGGATTCATTCACCAGGTACCCTGAAAGAAGAGGATCAGACGTAATTGCAGTTTTCAACGAATCGAAATTTACTGAATCCAGATTTTTTCCCTCGAGGTATGGAGAAAACTCAAGCGAGTTATCGGACGACTGTATCTGTTGTGCATCCCAAAGAGAAAGAATGTTTTCTATATTTTCGATCTCGTCAAATTGAGAGGCAATATTTCTCAAATCAGATAAAACTTCTGTTGTAAAAAGAGAGTCTGTCTTAAAACCAACCAATATTGCGTTGTCGTCTCTCCCAAACTCTTCTTCTAAGAGTTGGTAATCAGTGATCACCGGGTCTTCTTCCGGATAAAATCCCTCGAGATTGAAATCTGTGCGAATATTTGATGCAGGATAGATAGCCAGGAATGCCAGGATCGTAATCCCCGCGATGACCAGTTTTGGATAGGCTATAATAAAATTTCCGAATCGCTCCACGCCTCAAATATTATATAAGTTTGTGATGTTCAGGAGACGAAACCTAAAGTATCAGAAATGAATTCCTTTTTTCAGAAATAGAGAGCAATTTTTGAAAAAATAAAGCTGTTTTCACGAAACTGACTAAAGTTGAGATGCCCCGAAATGTCATCCCTTTTTTCTCCTCCAAAGAGATTCGTCCCTACAGTGAGTTGAAGGTTATCATTCAATTCGTATTGTCCTTGCAGCTGAAACCAAAAATCTTCAGTATCTATGTTATATCTGGAAAGTGTGATCAGTTGAATGCGATCTCGAAGAAAGGACTTCGTAGAAAGAAGAGATACATATTTATAGAACTCTTCCTGTATAATTTCATCCTCATAATCAAAGATTCCTTCTACAAAAAATTGAGCGTCAATGGTTGTCTGAAAGATCTCTGTTCGAATCCCGGCCATTGAGTGTATCCATGGTTTTGTGACTAGAAAACCATCATTGAAATCAACAGAACTTAGAATGTCTAACAGATCCTGGAAATCTGTCTCTGAATTGAATTCGTTAGTGATTGACGATGGGATCGCCGTAAATAGTTTTTTTTCTACAAATAGTGCCTCTCCTAAGAGGAATAATTTCGGATGAATTTCAATTGCGGTAGAAGCTCCGGACATCCATGAACTTTCATACGATTCAACCAACTCTATTGAAAATGGCTCGGGTAAACTTTGCACCCCAAGAGATATATCATAAGCAGGGGTTGGATGCGTCCATCGCATTAAAAACAGATCGAAGTCTGCAAACGTGGGTGAGAACAGGCTGTATCTCAGGGCTATTTGTATGTCATCGATCTGGAAGTTTTGCTCAGGATAATCTGTGGTAACAGGAATAGGGGAGAAGGTTGATGAGATCTGCTGAGCTGGAAACCACCTTGAATCGGCATCAGGTAAAAGATCTCGCTGGAAAAATGGAGCGACAACAAGTTGGAATGAATTATCCCCGAAGTATCGAATGGCATTGAATGAGGTGATGCCAAAGCGAATGTCTTCCGCTGAAACAGTTAGAAATTCACGTAGGTCAACAGGAGTGATAATATCTGTAATAAAGGTACCATTGGCCCGTCCCCAAATAATTTTCTGATGACCAATCCGAAGATCGTAGTTCTTCAAAAACCATTCGAAATAGGCTTCCTTCAACTGGAGTTCAATCTTTTGTGGTCGATCATAACGGTGAATGAGATCTAACTCCGTCTGCAATCCTCCAAAATCAGTGGGTTTATCCAATTGAATTCTAAGCCTGTTTCGTGCAGCAATGAATTCATTGTCTTGGGTAGTTTGTACAGCAAGATAGTTTTGCAGTACCCCATGGACATTGACTTGAGCCAAAGCAGGTTGATAAGCTGTCAATAGGAGGAGACAAAGAATAAATAAGCCGAAAAATAAACGAAGTAACGTGATAGTGTAAATATTTTGAATCTTTATTGCCAAATTAATTGATGCTTAATCAAAATATGCGTAATTTTATTGCATTGTGGATGTATAGTATCTACAATCTTTTATCCACTCAACTCTGAATTAAAACCTTTCATTTCCGAAGTAAATGACACTTATGGCGCACG
>CAYRDO010000116.1:0-8186 GCA_964422985.1 uncultured Rhodohalobacter sp.
AGACCAAATATCATTCAGTGGATCATCAAAAAATCTAAGGCATATCTGCATTCTATCACGACTCGGCGGCGGCAATTCTAGTAGATGGGGAGATTATCGCCGCTGCCCAGGAAGATCGGTTCACAAGAGAAAAACATACGGCTGAATTTCCCGAGCAAAGTATCAGATACTGCCTCCGTGAATCCGGATATACCATTGACGAACTGGATGCTGTTGTTTTCTATGACAAACCTATTCTTAAGTTCGAGAGGCTCCTTGAAACTTACTATGCATTTGCGCCAAAAGGTTTGCGTCAATTTCTAACATCGATCCCGGTATGGCTGAGGGAGAAGATGTTCCTCAAAAAAATTCTGAGAGACGGACTGGCCGACATCCAGGAATATGACGGAAAGAAACTAAAACTTCTTTTCCCTGAACATCACCTTTCGCATGCAGCAAGTGCTTTTTACCCCTCTCCCTTTGAGGAAGCGGCTATTCTTACTGTCGACGGTGTTGGAGAATGGGCAACGGCCTCTATCTGCCTTGGCGAGGGAAATTCCATCAAAAAGATTAAGGAGCTGAAATTTCCTCATTCGGTAGGTCTTCTCTATTCCGCGTTTACATACTTTCTCGGATTTCGGGTTAATTCAGGGGAGTACAAGCTCATGGGCTTAGCACCGTACGGCAATCCGCACTCGGAACGAACAGAAGAGTTCGAAAAGCTCATAAAGGAACACATTGTACATGTGCATGATGACGGCTCTGTCTGGCTCAACCAGGAGTACTTTAATTATGCCACCGGTTTGAAGATGATTGACGAAAAGAAGTGGGAGAAGCTTTTCGGATTTAAAACCATCGAACCTGATTCCGAAATCGGGCAGGAACAGTGCGATCTCGCTCTGGCTATCCAGAAAGTAACGGAGGAGATTATCCTGAAGATGGCACGTGAAGCGATTTCAGTCACCAACAGCAAAAACCTTTGCATGGCCGGCGGCGTTGCCCTGAATTGCGTGGCGAACGGGAAGCTCATTAAAGAGGAGTTTTTAGAGAATCTGTTTGTGCAACCTGCTGCGGGAGATGCCGGTGGTGCCCTCGGAGCCGCTCAGATCGCACATTATATGTACTATGATAATGAACGGTCCGTTGAGCCGGGACAAGACAGTATGAAAGGTTCCTACCTTGGGCCCTATTTCTCCGAGAAAGAAGTGATTCAAACCCTGAAACGCTATAAAGCTGTTTCTAAAAAGCATGACAGGTTTGAAACCCTCGCCGAAGAAACCGCAGAACTCCTGAAAGATGGCAATATTGTTGGATGGTTCCAGGGGCGTATGGAGTTTGGGCCACGGGCGCTGGGTAACAGAAGCATTCTTGCCGACGCACGAAATGAGGAGATGCAGAAGAAATTAAACCTCAAAATTAAGTACCGTGAGAGCTTCAGACCTTTCGCCCCCTCTGTTCTTGCCGAAGATTGTGAAGACTATTTCGAACTCGAGGTGGATTCGCCCTACATGCTTCTGATCGCAGATGTTCAGAAAGACCGCCGCAGACCACTGCCGGAAAACTACCACGAGATGGACCTCTGGAAGCGGCTTTATGTTGAAAGAAGTGATGTCCCTTCTATTACCCACCTCGATTTTTCTGCGCGTGTACAGACGGTTCACGAGGAAACGAATCCTCGTTACTGGCAGCTTCTCAGGGAGTTTAAGGAACAAACCGGTTACAGTTTGCTTGTAAATACCAGTTTCAATGTGCGGGGTGAGCCGATCGTCTGCACGCCGGCGGATGCATACAAATGTTTTATGCGTACGGAGATGGACTACCTGGTTGTAAACGATTATATCCTAAAAAAAACGGACCAGCCGGATTGGGAAAACAAGGAAAAATGGATGGAGACTTTTAAAAAGGATTAAGAGCTGAATGAAGAATTTCTTCAAAAATATTTTGTTGGTTACCGTACCGACTCTCATCATCACCATTCTGCTGCTGGAACTGATCCTCTCCTTTTTGATGCCGCTTCCCAGTCGCCCGGAAACCATCTACGATCAGCAAACGGATATTTTGAAATTCTCTCCGGAGTCGGGATCTGGTACGTACACAAAAGGAAAATTTTTCCAGATCAGGGCTGACTGGAATATTAATAATGCCGGCTGGAACTCTTTGGTTGAATATGAACCTGAAACGGATAAAAACCTAATTGCAATTATCGGTGATTCCTATGTGGAAGCTCTCCAGGTTGATGTGGATGAAAAATATGCTCACGTGATGCGAGACATGCTCGGGCCTGAAACGGACGTGTATTCATTCGGAAAATCACTCTACGCTCTGCCTCAATATCTGCATGTGAGCAGACATGTGACGGAAACATACAATCCATCCACCCTGATTATAAATGTTGTTCACAATGACTTTGAAGAATCCCTGGAAGGTGCCGGGGCAGATCTCCGGCATCAAGCCCTGATGCAATTGATCGTTGAAGAGGACAGTACAATTACGGAAAGGCCTCCCTATTATCATCCCTACCTTCAGGAAAGACTCAACCCCGGTTGGTTCAGAAGCCTGATGTTAAAAAGTCGCCTCCAGCGATATATTCGTTATCCCGATTTTCTTGGAATACAACCTGTACGAATGGTTCAGGAATACTTCAATCGATCAGATTCGGAAACAGAAGCAGATTCCGAACAGGATGAACCGGTGTATGAGGCCAATGTAAATGTCGAAGAAGTTCACAGTAAAGAAAATCAGATACGACTTGCCGTAGATTATGTAGTTAAAACCATTCGGGAAGAAAATCCTGAGAAACAGATCATTTTTATAATGGATGCACCGCGCGGTTTTATTTACAGAGGTGCACCTGTTGAAGAAAGTGGAGTGTACTGGTTACATCAACTTATGGAAGAGGTAACGAAAAAGTACAATGTTGGATTTATCGATCTAACATCTGTGATGCAGAAAGATTATCTTGAGAACGGTGAGAAATTCAATTCAGAGGTTGATACTCATTGGAATGAACATGGTCACCAATTGGTAGCGGAAACATTGACCAACTATTTAAACACTCATCAGTAATATTTATGGAAACACTTAAAGATCTCTGGCTTTTTGTAATGGAGAGAAAAAAATTCTTATTAGCACCTGTGATTTTAATCCTGTTGATTTTAGGGGTACTCATTGTCATTGGCGGGGGAAGCGCCATCGCTCCATTCATCTACACACTATTTTAAAGCGAATATATTCACTCATTTGAGATAGCATCAGATTATGAATACAAACAAGTCTAAATCGACGGTACTGGTTATTGTGGTGGGTTTTCTATTGATCTACCTCTTCTCAGATATCAACATCTTTCTCTATATCTCTCTGGCAGTAGGTTTGCTTGGTTTATCGGATAAAATGAGCATCATTATCGAAAAGCTTTGGATGGGATTGGCAAAGATCCTGAGTTATATCATTCCAAATATTCTGCTGACACTTGTATTCTACTTGGTATTGTTCCCGTTTGCCATGATTCAGCGCTTCACTCAAGACGATCCACTTCTCCTCTCCCCGGAAAGAAATACGTTCTGGGTTGAAAATGAAGAGAGTGAAACCGATCCAAAATCATTTGAGAAAACCTGGTAGTTCATCGCTGTACGTTCCTCCCTGCTTGCAACTTAATTAGGTTGGTTTTTACCGTACTGAAAGCGATCTTTGCAACTCCGGATTAAAGATTTCTATCGTTTATAAATTCTTTCATCCTGATGAAACGAACGTACACAATTGCAGTAAAGATAATCGCCGATTAATCTCTCTTTATCCGAATCATTTAACAAACCTGATTTTACGATAGTGGGATCATGTTTAAATAGTCAGTGTTAAAAATAACAATAGAATAATTATCTTATTTGTTTTCCGTTTTAAACCACGCTTAATCACACGAGAATTCATCTGAATGGCCACTTCTAAGAAGTTTATTGGCGTTATCTGTATAATTTTTACCGTCTTCCTCCCCTGTAAAGGTTATACTCAAACAATCTCTGTTGGAAGCCTGTTAGATGAACAAGTGCGGCTCAACGCGTTACTGTCTGATTCTCTTACTCCGGCTTTTATCGACCGGCCGGTCTCCATGGATACCTACAGATCCCTGGTACGGGCTAATAATAACACAGGCTGGTGGAGCAGAGATCTTACCGCAAATCCACTTCTTTCTGAATATGGAATTTCAATAGGTTTACTCCCCACCCTGGTACAACAAACATATAATTCGGCCATTCCCTACGGAGACAATAACGGAGCTGCCTGGTATGGAAGAGGATCGAATGTTGAGTTTAAAAGCGGAGTTTATTTTCGCTCTAAATACCTGGCAATAAACCTGAACCCCCACATCATCTACCAGGAGAATGTAGATTTCTTGCGTCCACGTTTTATCCCCGGTGATGAAGATGGAGATGTCCGCTATATCGCTGAAGGGATCGGTGCTGTATTGGATGCCCCTTTTCGATTTGGGCCGGATCCCTATACCACTATCGATCCCGGCAACAGTTCCATTCGTCTTCGCTATAAAAAACTGGAAACCGGGTTAAGTACAGAACCTCTTTGGTGGGGACCTGCGGTTCGCTATCCCCTCGTTTTTAGTAATAATGCTCCCGGAATTCCACACTTTTTTCTGGCAAGTCGTGAGCCGTTTCAAATCCCCTATTTTGGAGATGTACAGTTTAAGTGGATACTCGGTTACCCTCAGGAGTCGAAATATTATGATGGCGTGGGTGAGGGTGAAACCCGTTTTATAACCGCTGCCAACCTTTCATATAGCCCGTTCTTCTTTAAAAACATAACCATCGGCCTTACAAGGTTATACCATCTGTATGAAACCGACGGATTCAACTTCAACAACATTACACTGTTGTTCCAGCCGGGAGCAAAACAGGATTTTGTGAGCCCTGGGCAGGGTGCAGTAACGAGTTCGGATAAAAACCAGATTATCTCGCTGTACGCTCATCTTCAACTGCCCGAAGCCAACGCGGAAATCTATGCCGAATTTTTACGAGATGACCGCAGCTATAATTCGCGGGATTTCGTAAATCAACCGCATCACAACAGCGGGTACACCTTTGGGTTTCAGAAAATCTCGCACCTGCCGTGGATCGACTTTATCAAAACGAATCTTGAATTCACAAATCTCACAACATCCCAGCTCAACCAGGTTCGTCCCCAAACCTATATTTATACGCACTCAAAGGTCAGACAGGGACATACCAATGGCGGACAAATCCTGGGCGCCGCAATCGGACCGGGTTCAAACAGCCAGTTTTTATCGATTGATGCCTACAAAAATGACTTTAAACTCGGTGTGTTTGCACAACGGTGGGTAGACAATAACAATTTTCACTTTGAACGCGGCTCCAGGAGTATCGCACCTCCTGAGGATTTCGGGGATTATTACCGCCACCGCGTAAATCTCAACTTTGGAATGAACTTTCTCTATGGCCCGGGGCCTGTCTATCTGAACAGCCGGTTTACATGGACCAAGGCATTCAATTACGGACGGTTCGACTATGGTGAATTCGACGGCGTGACCATCCGAAATTATGAACACAGAGACCTTATTAATATTCAGTTCCAGGTTGGACTCACATATATTTTTTAGTCAGTAGATGAATCACATTCAAAACCATATTAAGCGATTATTATCCGACTTTAGGAGTTTGTTGGTGAGGTATACCTGTCCTCTTCTCGTCACACTGATTCTGTTTTTGCAATCCGGCATACTGTATCCTGCGCATGCTCAGATCATCCCCATTGATGATATCAAGGAGGAGCAGTTCCGGATTCAACAACTTTTTCACGGGTCTGAATTATCTTCGTTCACCAATCGGCCGGTATGGGATAAGATCTACCAGGACTACATGGAACTTGGCACTGAAGATTACGGAATCTGGAGCCGCACATTTTCGCCGCCTCAATATGAATATGAGTCGCTGTTCAAAGTTGGAATCTACAAACCGAGTTTCCGGACTACGATAAACTCAGCCGTACCCTATGGGGGGAATAATGAGGCGGCCTGGTACGGAAAAGGGTTTAATACCGAATTTGAAGGCGGGTTCTGGTTCACCTCCGATTACCTGACGATCACCTTTCGTCCGCAATTGGTAAACTCACAAAACCTGTCATTTGATATTCCACGGTTCATCCCCACAGACGAATTGGGCAACATCCGATACGTGGCCGAAGGAATGGGTAACGCTATCGATCTGCCATTCCGTTTTGGTCCTGCCTCCTATCAGTCGTTTAGCCTCGGTTATTCTTCTGTCCGCGCTCACTTCAGGAATTTTGAAGTCGGCCTCAGTACCGAACCGATGTCGTGGGGCGCAAACGTAAAATATCCGTTAATGATGAGCAACAATGCGCCGGGCATGAAACACTTTTTTATCGGTTCACGGGGACCGTTTAAAGTGCCGTATGTAGGCAGCTTTGAATTTAAGCTGATGTGGGGATTTCCTGAAGACTCCGAGTATTTCGACCAGGAAGGTGAATATCAACAGGATCGTTTTATGAATGCGATTAACCTCTCCTACTCCCCGTTTTTTGCGCCGAATGTTCACCTGGGTTTAACACGCGCGGTTCACACCTACATCGAACAGGGAGTGCTCACATCAGAAGATTACAGTTTAGTGCTCGACCCTATTCTGGTTACCAACTTCGTGAAAACAAGAGGGCCATTTTCGGAAGCCAAACCAAGAAATCCGCTGAATTCAATCTACGCGCGATGGGTATGGCCGGAAAGCAAGATGGAAATCTATGGTGAGTATTTCCGGGATGATTACGCCTATGATGCAAGAGACCTGCTGATGGAACCGCGCCATAACAGCGGTTACGGCTTTGGATTTCAGAAACTGGTGATGGGCAAACATGCCAACTTCTATAAGATGAATGTAGAGTTCACCAACATGACGCCCGGTTATATCGAAGAAGTCCGCCCGCAAATCTATTACTATACCGATCAGTTTGTACGACAGGGTCATACCCACCGGGGACAGTTACTCGGCGCTGCAATCCCGCCCGGATCAAACAGCCAGTTCATGAGTGTGGATGCATACTTTGATCAGGGTAAACTCGGGATCTATGCACGACGCCTAGCGGACAATAACCACTTTCACTACGAATACGACCGGTTTCTGGACCGGCCCGAAGAGTGGAGAAAAGGATATGGTGATTATTGGCGACACCGAACAGACCTTACATTCGGCGTTAAAGGAATGTTCTTTTATCGGGACTTTTTGGTCTCAGCCGATCTCTCATGGACAAAATTGTTCAATTACGGCAGATATGACTACGGCGAGTTTGGTGGGACAAACATCGCCAATTTTGAACCGATGGATAAAATTAATATCCAGTTTGGAATTGGGGTTACTTACACATTCTGAGCCTTCCGTTTTGAGCGCTCATCCAGGGCATAATTGTAGAGTTGGTAATCCTTGGCGTGAAACTCTTTGATCTCCCGGATCAGCCCCTGATCGTTAATTTTCTTGTCCGTACTCTTCTTATTCACATTCTTTTTCGGGATCTTTACATCGGGAATACCCAGGTAGTTCTCTGCAAAGAACGTCAGATCTTCATCATAAAATTCGGTGATCCCGATAAAGTCGAACCGTTCAACCGGGAAATTCCACAGAAAAAGAGAGTATATATTTCGTACCTCCTCAGAAAATGCAAAATCCTCAAATGTCCACTCCTCCTCCAGGAATTTTTTCAAGAGTGGCTGCACCTTCATCTTGTCATGATACTCCTTCCAGTAGTAATAGTGAGAGGTCAGCCTTTCGAAGGGATCACGAAACCAGGTCACAAATGTATGCTCATCCGTTTGATAAAGGTGCTCATACTTATACGGCAAGAAATGCCCGTGAATACATTTCACATTTCCGAACCTGTTAAACAGCTTGTCGGAAATCCGGTTCAGGACTTTTTTCCTCTTAACCTTTCGGTGACGCTTCTCCGGGGAATCATGAATAGGATAATCGTGATCCTGCAGGTAAGACTTCTTAAAATGGTTTTCCAGCAAGTGCCTGAAACTGGCCCCGCCGCTCTTCGGCATGTGTACAGATATAATCATCGTACGGTATTATTCTGTTGAAACTTGATCTATGTTCACTTCTATAAGACGTTTAAGATAAAGAGATTAGATAAAAATATGGAGCTTTTAAAATCCCTCCTTGAGGAGGGTGGGCGAATTC
>CAYRDO010000116.1:8286-12519 GCA_964422985.1 uncultured Rhodohalobacter sp.
ATAGGCTAGAAAAGTACGTGGCTTTAGCCACATCACATTCACTGTGTTTCAATCAGAGCATCCTCCCCTCATTGATGGGAGCTGAATCTGGAATAAAAAAACTTCGCTTTTAAACCAAAAAAGTACTAATTCGATTCAACAACAGACTGATCATCCACCTCGCCGAGGCCAGCCATGGCTCTGTCAAACAGGTCTTCCGCCTTGCCACGGTTATCCCCCTGCGGAAAGAGCTGCAGGTAGGTATTGTAACTCTCAAGGGCCATTTCAAAACGTTCGGCTTGTTTGTCCTGAACACTGTTTTCTGCGTATAAAACATAGGCTTCAATCTGGCGTACCAGCGCACGTTCCGCCCACGGTTCACTTTCAGGATAATTATCTATCACAAGCCCGAAATAGATCGCGGCTGAATTGTATCGCTCGGTTCTCATGTAAAAGTCGGCAGCGTTAAAGTCACGGTGTGCCAGCTTATTTCTCAGCTCCGAAATATATTCAGCAGCTTCATCGGCCCGTTCTGCATCCGGGTAGCGCGTTCTGTACAACCGAAATTTCTCGATCGCCTGGGTTGTGTATTTCTGATCCAGCCGGTACCGCGGACTAATCTCGTAATAGCACAACGCTTCTTTAAAATCCACCTCTTGACGTCTGTGTGAGTTGGGGTGATACTGAGCATATCGCGCATATTCGGATGCTGCCAACAGGTATCGTCCGCTGTTATAATAACTTTCAGCCAGGTAGTATTGAGCCTCCTGACCGTAGTCAGTTCCACGCCCGATGGAGATCACAGTTTCAAACGCCTGGGCCGCATCCCGGTATTTTTCCTGGTTATACTGCATCATCGCCTTTTCATAGGCCACTTCCAGGGAATCGCCGGGTCTGATAAGCTCCTTGCTGCGGCAGGATGTTAATACTAAAATAGCTAGAAATAAGAGGGAGTAAACTCGCATATGGTTAAGAATCACGTCGTTTCAAATAATTAATCAGTTGTTGAAGATCTTGTTTATAGTTGGAATCACCAAATAGGTTCAGCGCACGTTCCGCTTTTTTATAATACTCATGTAAAAGATGTTCTGCCGACTCCGTAACATTATATTTTTTATACAATTCTAAAACGGTTTGAATGTCCTCAGATTGCAGCGGACGATCTTTTAAACGGCCCTTAAGCCATTCCCTTTCATCGGGATCGCAGGATTCCAACGTCTGAATCATCAAAATAGTTTTCTTCCCCTCAGAAATATCTCCGCCCTGTTTCTTTCCAAACTTTTCAGGGTCGGCCGTTACGTCGAGCAGATCATCCTGAATCTGGAACGCAAGCCCCAGTGATTCCCCGATCTGCCTGAGATGTTCCAACTGCTCATCGGATCCCTTCGCGGCCACGCCTCCAAGCTCCAGTGACGCTGAGAGCAACGCAGCCGTTTTCCCGCTGATCATCTCCAGGTATTCGCCCGTCGATACATCCGTTCTCTTTTCAAACTCCATATCCAGCGCCTGGCCTTCACAAACATGGTTGATTCCTTCGAGGAAAACCTTGTTGGCCTGTTTGTAATTCACATCGGGTGATAATCTCTGAAGTTGAAAAAGGGCCTGTACAAAAAGGCTGTCCCCGGAAAGAATCGCAGTTGGACGGTCCCATTGAAGGTGAACCGTTGCATTCCCGCGCCGCACATCCGCCTGGTCCATAATGTCGTCATGAATCAGCGTAAAATTGTGTACAAGCTCAACGGCAAGTGCTGCGGGAATCGCGTTCTCGATCTCCTCTCCGCAGAGTCCGCAACCTAACAGTGTAAGAATGGGGCGAATCCGCTTCCCTGCACCGGACAAAATATACCGCTGTGGTTCATATAAAGAGATCGGCTTTTCGGGGAGACTCAGTTGCTCAAGTTCACTCTCTATCAGAGCGGCGTAGGGTTTAATAAAATCCAAAAAAAATCTATCAGGTTCTTTTTTCAATCAAGTTCCAAAGATATGAAATCCGTGTGATAATAGAGAATGAGTATTGAGTAGTAAGTATTGAGTAATGAGACTTCCCCCTTTGAAGGGGGACTGAGGGGGATGGCCCGACACCGTAACCACGCTTCCACAAATACGTTTGTGCTTCGTTAGCACAAATCCAACACACCCCTAGATCCCCTCTCAAGAGGGGACTTCTGAAACCGGCCCGTAATCAGTAACCAGGAACAGAAAAAACGCTTTGCGCCACGCGTATCCTGCATCACGACTGAGTACGCGGCTTTTCACTACTCATCCAACACACCCCTAGAACCCCTCTCAAGAGGGTACTTCAGAAACTTTCCCGGAAATGAATCCAGCAAAATGTAAACTAAATACCGCCAAACGCATTACGCCTATCACCCATTCACCCATTCACCCCGCATCACAACTGAATTTGAAGTCCGATTCCCCCCGCCGGATACTGCATATCCATCAACCCGGCCATGACCTGGAGGTGATTAAACAGCAGAAGTTTCAGCGCCGTATTGAACCGCCGGGAATCATGTTCTATAATCACATTTACCCATGGAGCTGCTGAATGTGAGACGGAGATTCCACCGAAAAGACCGTTCATGGTTTGGATCTCTTTATCAAAAAGATCGAATGCCATGCCAGTGTGTAGCCCGAGAATAAAGCCGTAAGGGTTGAGACTCTTGGACGCTACGAGATAGCTAACCCCAAAATAATTGTTGGTGATTACACTCACATCGAAGCCCGGGTCATGCATCCCAAACAGGATAGCAGGCAGATACCTCCTCTCCTTCAGAAGAAGAGCACGCGCCGCCACCATCCGATCCATAAAGAGACTGAATATTAGGGACCTCGTGGCGCTCCTAAATCGTATGAGTATCGAAACATAACTTCCAGGCGAGGCAGAAACGTGACAGTGGCAAATCCGTGGCGGTTATCATATCGATTGGGCGTATAGGTCGAGACCTCCGCCGGCAGATGTGTGTATCCAAACATTACTGTCCGGTCCGGCATCATCTCCGCGGTGGGAATATGAAACAGACCTGTTGTGCCCGTGATGGATTGCCCTTTTACATCACCAAGACCCAAAAGCCATAGCCCCCCAATAAAAATGTCAAGAAGACAAATCGCAACGCAGTAGATTTCAAATCAGATGCCCCGGTTATCCACGTTCTTGAATAGCAAATTTTGTACCCGAAGATGATGTCATTATTCGATAAAAACAAGTTTTAGTGTTGAAGTGTTGAAATGTTGAAGCGTAATTTTTTCAATATCAGACATCTTTCCAAATCATCTCAACAATTCAACATTCTGCCACAGCCAGCGTTTGTCTGGTCCCGAGACATCGGGGTCGCCTTCAACAGTTCAACAAGCGACGAAAGTCGCATCACCAATTCATCTCGAGCACCACGAGCCTCATCAGTTCAACCGCGCCAACGACGCTCTCATCAATTCAAAAACTCAAAGGTTTACCCCTTAACCCAGTTCTCGATTTTCAAATTAGCTACACGCTTAAATTCTTTTGTGTTATTTGTTACAAGAACCGCACCAATACTTTGGGCATGCGCCGCAATTTACATATCCAACGAACCGATAGGACTACCTTCCTTTTCCAATCTTGAACGAATTTTGCCATATTCTATCGCAGCTGAAGCATCAAAATCAAGGATGTGCAATGGCAGCAGGAATTGATCTAATGCTTCTTGATTTCTAACTGGTTTAGAACTTTTACCTATCCCATACTGCATTTCAGCCAGAGTAATAGACGAAATGCCGATAGTTCCCGGAGTTAACTCTTTAAACCTGTTAAATACTTTCACAGGCTTTTTCTTAATGATATAGATACAAATATTAGTATCCAGAATATACGGAGTCATTCAAAAAAGTCTCTTTCTTGAACTTTGGGCTGATTTCGCTGATCTAAATAATCCTCTGTAAAAAGTTCAGTACTTTGTATCAAAGATTCCCACGGATCATGAAAAGGAATTACATAAATTGAATTCCCTACTCTTTTCAAATACACCTTGTCATCCTCAATTTTTAAACTCTCAGGTATCCGGATCGTTTGAGAACCCGATTTTTTTTGAATTTTAACAGTTTCGAAAGGCATTATCTTTTTCAATTCAATTTTTAAATCAGTTCGAGACTTACGTTTAAGACGGTTATTTGAACCTCTTATCTGTTGTAACACTGCTTAAATAACGAAATATATAACAAAAAAGGTATCTCTTTCTATTTGGAACCTATCGGTGAAACGATGAAACGATGAAACGA
>CAYRDO010000117.1:0-12493 GCA_964422985.1 uncultured Rhodohalobacter sp.
GTAACCCGCGTTGTAAATTCGCGCCCCGTAAATGGTTTGGTTATATAGTCAAATGCCCCTTTCCGCATTGCATTTACGGAGTGATTTATATTGCCGAAACCGGTAATGAGAATCACGCCGATGGAGGGGCTGTTTTTTAGCACATGGTTGAGCACGTCATCACCTGTAAGCTCATCCATTTTTACATCAGTAATAATAAGAGATGGTTTTTCGGAGTCTTCATCTTGAAGAGTTTCCAAAGCTTTTCTTGGGGATTGAAAAGCCTGTGCCGAAAAACCAATAACAGTTAGCTGCTCGCGCATGTATTCGAGTATATGCGGATCATCGTCAATTACATAGATGAGCTCATTCATATCCAAATAGTAGTAAAGCGAAGGTTTGTTGTACCGTTTGTTATTGTCAGGTTCATGAAAAGGAAAAAAGTTTTATTAATCAATTTTAATATTTTTTTTCAGTCCTCCTCACTCAAAAAGTAAGTCATTTATAAGGAGGAAAATTTTTCCGCTCATCAGCAAGATTCACTCAATCTACTCAATAAAAAAGCTGATTTAAGGCAGGAGGGAGATAGCTTACATAATAATTGACGGTGGCACTTTATTTGCTTCAATAATAAAGTGTTGGAAGCATTCATGTTCATAAGAAACAGAAAATTACAGGTAGCCATCGTGAAAAATACAATTGAAAAGGTTGAGGCTCTGTTACAAATGCCAAATTCCAGCCCGGGAAAAGTTTTGGCAATCCTGGCGCCACTGGCGGGTAAAAAGAATGTGCCATGGCCGGTGTACTATTACATTGGTATTGCATACATGCACAAGAAAGATTTTAAAACAGCATTGCGATGGCTCAAAAAAGCTTTGCCGGGAAGTAGAGACAGGGCAATTACTTATCACGCTATTTCTATCTGTCACTATAACCTCAGTTCATTTGAAGAGGCGGAATCTCTTGAAAAGCAGGCCCTGGATAAAGAAGAGTTTTATAACGGCTGGAAGCATCTTGGGATGATCTACCGTGCCCGGGCCGAATTAAAACAAGCACTGGATTGCTACAAAAAAGCCGCAGTACTCGAGCCGGAAAATTCAGAGTTGGTTAATAAAATTGCTGAGATTTATCGCGATCAGGGTCGCCTAAACAAAGCCATTGAACTATTTGAGTACTCAACCGGAAGCTCAGAAGACCCGACTGTAATCAATTCTTCGAATGTAGCTTTGGCCCAAATTTTAATTCAAAAAAATAAGTACGATGACGCAAAAAAAGCCCTGGATAAAGTACTGAAAGAGGATCAAAAGAATGTAAATGCGCGAATCATCTTATCTGATTTGTTCCGAAAAAGAGGAGATTACAAACAAGCGATTAGCCTGTGCAGGCAATTGTTAAAAGAAGATGCCAAGATGGCGAAGGTGAGATTAAATTTAGGAGTTTGTCTGCAGGAAATGGCTCGTTTTGATGAAGCTGAAGAACAATATATGAGGGCGTTAAAGGACGATCCTGAAGAGTATCAAAGCCTCTCCAATTATTTAATGTGTATCCATTATAACCCCAAGAGAACCAAGGAAGAGATATTTGAAGCTCACAAACTGTGGGATCAATATTTCGGGCGAAAAGAACGGCCCAAACGGCCCACACCTGTAAATAAAAATCCGGACAAAAAGCTGAAAATCGGATTTCTCTCAGGAGGATTTATGTGCCACCCGGTGGGATGGATGATCACGAGAGGACTGGAACACCTTCCGGAGGATAAGTTGGAAATTTATTGCTATACCACCGGCAAAAAACATGACTATATCACGAATCGCATTAATCAGGCTGCAGATTATTGGAGATCCGTTGTGGGATATAATGATGAGATTATCGCCGGAATGATTGAAAAAGATGAGATTGATATTCTTGTTGAACTTTCCGGACATGCCGCAGATAATCGTCTCCGCACAATAACCATGGAACCGGCTCCGGTAATCGTTAAATGGGTAGGCGGACTTTTCAATACTACAGGTTTAGAGTCGGTCGATTATTTGATTTCCGACTGGCATGAGAGTCCGGAAGGAGAAGAAAAATTCTATACGGAAAAACTGGTACGACTTCCCGACGATTATGTCTGTTACATGCCGCCTGTCTATGCTCCTGATGTTGAACCCTTGCCGTATGAGAAGAACAACTACATAACATTCGGCTGCTTCAACAATCCCTCAAAAGTAAACAATGAGATTTTGGATCGATGGGGAGAGATTTTAAATAAACTTCCTGAGAGCCGTTTATTGTTAAAGAGCAAACAGTACGAAACGGATGAATTGAAAAGAAGAATTATCAAGCATATGGAAAGAGCCGGTATTTCTTCCGACCGGCTCATATTCAGAGGAGAAACGAATCACAAAAAACACCTTGAATGTTACAACGAGGTGGATATAGCACTCGATCCCTGGCCGTATTCCGGAGGCGTTACAACATGTGAAGCATTATGGATGGGAGTTCCGGTGGTTACAAAACCAGGGCCTACATTTGCGGGCCGACACTCCGCCACCCACCTGCACAACGCCGGATTTCCCCATTGGGTCGTCGATTCGTGGGAAGAATATATACGCACAGTTCTGAATATGGCTGAAAATGTAGAACAACTTACGGATTTAAGAAAAACGTTACGGAGCCGTGTTGCAGAATCTCCCTTGTGCAGTGCACGACGTTTTGCCGCTCACCTTTCCGAAGCATTCCGGGAAATGTGGAAACAGCATGTGGCCATTGAGGGTGGGTCAACGAACCGGTTGAATCACATTTCAATAAAATCTATACCTGAGGAAGAAATTGAACAACGAACCGGAGACAGAAGAGGCAATCGGGATATTGGTTTTAATTTGCAGGATCAAGATTTAGACAAATCGGAGGAACTTGAAATGACCGTGGAAATTTCATCGGTCAATGGTATGAATGAAAAAAGTAAAATGAATAATGGTTTTGAGAATCCCGGAATGATTAATGATGAGGTCAACCAAAAAAATGGTAGGGAAGAAAATAAGCATCAAAATAGGAGGGAGATTTACAGGATTGAGACGAAATATGATTTGACAGTCTGTACACCAGCAAACTTGAATATGCTCACTCCATATGTACTCCTGGAAAATGAAGAATGGTTTGAGCCGGAATGGCACTTCTTGAGGGAATTTTTGCAACCAGGGATGAAAGCTGTTGATGCCGGTGCTTCCTTCGGAGTTTATAGCCTCCCTATAGCTAAAAAAGTTGGAGACAATGGTAAAGTGTATGCTTTTGAACCCGGACGCAATAGTCGGCGGTTCTTGGAGATGAGCAAATCGGAAAATGATCTGCAGAATGTAGAAGTTTTTGGTTATGCGCTGGCTGATCAATGGGGTAAGGGGCGATTTATAAAAGCCCAAACACCAGAACTGAATGTATTGGATAGTGATGGAGAGGAAGAAGTTGAAGTGACGACATTGGACAAATGGTGGAAATCGATTCAAAAACCAACCCTTGATTTTATAAAATTTGATGTAAATGGATTTGAAAAGAAGGTCTTGGCGGGAGCTGAAAATGTTTTAACGGAAAATTCGCCACTCCTTATGATCAACATCGGCGAAGTCGATAAGGAGGAACTCATAGCTATTTCAACATATCTGAAAGAGAAAGAATACGCACTTTACGAGTATGTGCCGGGTCCGGGCTTGTTGTCGGAAATCGACCTAAACGAAGAACTCGATCCGTATTTAATGAACTTGATTGCGGTCAGCCACAAGTTTAAAAATGATTTTATGGAAAAAGGCTGGATATATGATGAATCTATTGAAATTGAGGAGCCGGGAGAGGCAAACTGGGAAAAAGTACTGAGTGAATTTCCCTGGTGTGAATCCAAGATGGAGCTGTGGAAAGCGCTGGATAAAGATGAAAATCACAAGTATTTAAAAGCTTTAAACACTCTTTGCGCTGCCGAACAATTACAACCGGAAAGAGCGGAAGACTGTTCTATTCGATCACAAAAAGGGAAATTATTAGAGGAAGCGGCAAAACAGTTCGTGAAGTTGTTTAACAATGGTGATAACGGTTTTCCGGTATCGATGTGCCTGAGCCGAATACTAAATTATTTGGGTAGAAGAGGACAGGCTGTAGCGATTATGGCTCGGCTCATGCGGGATAACCGTTCCCAGACTAAATCCGTCTCTGACCGGCCTTTTTTACTTCCTGTTACTGAACTGGATGCATTACCTGTACATACCGATTTTGATAAATGGCTGACAGTCCGAACCGTTGAATCCTGGGTCGCTTTAAAAAATGTATCGACCTATTTTTGTGGTGAAGAAGAACTTACGTTGTTTGGTATGCTGGATAAAAATCCGGAGGCAGAACCAAGTACAAAGAGAAAGGGAATCTTGATAAACAAACTGCATGGAATCAGTTTTGATAAAGATCTTTCTTTTAATTTTGATTTAAATGATTGGTTTTGGAAGCCTCTGACAAATCATACTGAACAGACAAGTAGTAAAATCAATCCAGCTCATGATCTCAAAAATCTGCCTTCAGAGATTATTGATGCGAAAGTGAAGGTTAACGGAAGTAAATCGACAGAGCCGGTTACCATAAAGATTCCTAAACGGGAGGTATTCAGGCTCAATAATATTTTTCAGAAAGATGAATATCGATTGCCGAAAGGAGTTCAGATTACTGAAAACAGCGTGATTGTAGATGTTGGAGCCAATGTTGGAGCCTTTGCTATTTATGCAAGCATGTGGAATTCAAATGCCAATATTTATTGTTTTGAGCCGAATCCGCAGGTGACCCCCCTTTTGGATTTGAATACTCAGCATTTCCCGAATATTGAAAGACATTATTCTGCGCTTGGTGAAGCTGATGGTGAATTGTCACTCTATCAGCATCCCTATAATACAGGTGAAAGCACAACATCTCAGCAGATAAAAGGAGGGAAGAAAGTAAAAGTTGAGGTTCGGAAATCCGGAGAATTATTGAAGGAAAGGGGAATCTCCGAAATCGATGTTCTTAAAATTGATACGGAGGGAGCTGAAGTTCCCATCCTAGCCGGAATGAAGGATTTTCTGCCCTATACAAAGGTCGTGATGCTTGAATATCATTCGGAAGAAGACCGAAGGAAAATTGATGAGATGTTGTCGGGATTTCAACTCTATTCAGCAGAAGTACAAGAACTTTGGGGGATAGGAACTGTGAAATATATCAACCGGCATTTGTTGAAGAATTGATGATAAGCCGCTCTTTGTTTGATTCATGAAAACTCTGCACTTGCATATAGGATCTCCAAAAACCGGCACAACGTCTATCCAAAAAACATTTGATAGCAATCGAAATGAACTGGTAGACCAAGGATTCCTATATCCGGGAAACACATTTAATCACCATAAATTTTTCTTTGCTACACGAAGTGAGAAAAAAGACTGGCCAAGACAGTTCAAAAAATTTGATAAACAACTGTTACGCTCAAACATTGAAAACTATTTTGATATACTCGAAAAATCGTTTTCAGCAGATTTCAATCACCAGATTATATCAACGGAACATCTTTTTATTGACAAGAGCCGGGGCATCCAAAATATAATGGAATATTTAGATCCATTTTTTTCTGAGATTCGGGTGTACCTGTTTGTTCGAAATCCGGTCGAGTATTACCGGTCTATGCAGCAGCAGAAAATTAAAGCCTGCTCGTATATCACCTCACCCGATGCATTTACCTATAATTTCAAAAAAGTAATTGAAGCCTGGAGTCAGTTTTGTCCCGTTGAAGTTATTGAGTACAACTCTCAAGTAAACTCTTGCGAAATTCTTTGTGAGAAAACAGGGGTAGATTTTCGGCAGCTGTCTGATGACGGAGAAAAAAGCAATTCATCACTATCACTTGAACAGATGCTTCTTTTGGAAAAAATTCAGAGAAATTTATATCAGCATTTTGATGATCATTTTAAAGATCATTTGGGAATCATTTCCAAATTAATCCCTGAAACTCCGACAAAACCGACATTGAAGGAGGGAGTGAAAAGGTTGATTGAAAAGAATCACAAAGAGGATTTGGAGTGGCTGCAAAAAAAGTACAACATTAATTTTCTGAGCACCAAATTGAATTCAGGAGAATTATCATCAAAAACTCCCATGTTTGAAAATTGCAAGGCGGCAATTGCCGATGTTTATAAAACAGAGAAACCCGATCTATTTGAGAAATATGAATCCTCGGTTATAAACGTACTGCTCAAAAAGTTAATGGAGCATCCGAAATAGGAACGTTTTTCATTCTTCACCAGGAGAGAGTTTGTAGGTAAGTAACAAGCTCTTTAGAGCTTTTTAAGATCGGATACAATTCGCTCTACAGTTGTTTTTACAACTTCAGGATTTTCAATCAGAAATTCTTAGAACTATTAGGAAATGATTGGTGTTTTGTTTGAGGTGTTTTAATAAATTGAATCAAATGAAATTAAATTTTAGAGTTAGGAGAGATCTTTTTCTACAAGTTGCCCAACTTTCTCTTGGACTTCTTTCGAGTTGTACTCTCCGTTTTCAATTTTGCTCTTTATCTCTCTGAGTGAATCAAATGATCTGTTGAGCTTATTTAATTCGTTTTTGGCAAGCTCTACATCCCCGCTGAATGTTGCCTCCGATGGCAAAAATTGATCACCAACTGTTCTTTTCGAATTCTCTGTTTTAGGATCAGAGGTGTTCTTTGTCCCGGCCTTGTCCGCTTCCTGGGACTTTTTAGATTTATTAATCTCTTTTTCGGGAAAATTACTGCTATTTATCTGGTTAACAGACATGTAATTAGCGTTGTTTTAAATTTATAATTTGCCGGTTGTTACCTTTTGATTCAACAGCGCTCCGGGAATATGATTTTTTCGCTTTTTTATGCGTATCGATCATCGCCAATGCTTCTCTTTTCTCCTTCGCAAAACTCTTCAGTTTTTTATTCAATTGGGCTTGTTGATTTTTTAACAGTTCGAAAAGCTCCTGAATGTTATTTTTTCTTTCCAGGTTCAAGTCGTTAACAAGCGCAAGTTGATCGAGCTCATGGATCGCGTCGCTTCGTTTTTGGTACAACTGTTTTGTCTTTTCAATTTCAAGACTGTCATCCTCAAGTGTATCCAATATATTGGCTCCAATCTCGAGAATTTTATTTAACTGTGCTTCTATCATAATCAGTATAACGGAATTTAGTTTCTAAAACAGATCAGCTGAAATATTGATTTTGAAACGAGGCAATGTTGTTGAACTGTTGTTGGCCTTTATTGATAATCTGCCATAGTTGGTTGAACTCCTGGCGTAATTGCTCTTCTCGTTGAACGAGATATTCATCTTCCCGCTCAATTCGGTCATCAAGACGGCTGATTTTTCGATCAATGCTATCTCCAATACTATCGAATACCTTACCATTTCCAATATGGTTGCCAATTCGCTGCTGTAAACTCGCAGCAATTCCATCACCAGCAGAGAATAACTGAATGACATTATCAGAATTTTCGGATAAGGCCTCGGCAAGTTTATCCTCATCAGCTACAGACATGGTACCGTTAGTGTTAAACTCAATTCCTATATCTCCCAAGCTTTGGATGGATAAACCGCCAAGACTTTGAACGGGAAGTGCCGCATCTTGCCGAAGCGAGAGGCTGAGATTACGAATGCTGCGTTCATTCTGGAGAATCCCGCTATCGCCGGTGTCGCCATTTAGAAACGTTTTTTCACGAATCAGGCTGTTTACGTCATTAAATTGCTCAACGAACTTCTTAATATTCTTCTTTGCACCTTCAATATCCCGGTTTACCTCAATTGTCTCTTCTGCTGCTGTTTCTTTTTTAATCTCGAAAGAGAGCCCTTCAACGGCATCATCAATAAGGTTGGATGAACGTTCAAAAGCCACACCATCCATTACAAATTTGGCATCAAGTTCGCTTTCAGCGTAGTGATTGCCAAAATTCAGCGCTGCCAGATCATTTTGTTGATTTGAGATACTGATCCGATGAGCCTTACCCGTTTCGGCACTTTTGATGGAGAGTTGTGCGGATCCGTTTTGTGGCTGAAGAACGGAAGCAGAAACATGGTCGCCCAATTGCGCGTTGATTTCGCCCGCGATGGCTTCCAAAACTTCATCATTATTTAAGCCGGTGGTATCTATGTTAATACTGGCGGAGTTCTCCGTTCCGATGTCAATATCGAATGATCCGGTTTCCGTGGCGTTGTAATCCGTGCCGGCGGCTGTTATTTCATCCGAAAGTATGATATCCCGTTTGGCCACTTGATTTATATCAAGGATAAATGCTCCCGAGCCGTTAAGGCCCGATGCTGAAATGACTTCAAATGCATCGGGGTTCGTAGATGTTGCATTCAGCGGACTCAATTGTTCTTC
This sequence comes from uncultured Rhodohalobacter sp., assembly GCA_964422985.1. Classification (GTDB taxonomy): domain Bacteria; phylum Bacteroidota; class Rhodothermia; order Balneolales; family Balneolaceae; genus Rhodohalobacter. Next base: position 8,351 of record CAYRDO010000117.1, read on the forward strand.
CGGAGAATTTATAAAAGAGGAAAGAGTTGAATCCAGGGTGGATAGCTTGCTGTCAATATCCGAAAGAGCCGTTTTTTGATCTTCAAGTACACCTTGAGCGTCCTGCAGTTGCAGCTTTTTTTGAAACTCAATCTGCATGAGCTGCTGTACTTGTTCCTCGTACGGATTTGTTGAAAGCAAGCCTCCTGAAATCATACCACGAATCCTCTTCCGCCAGAGTTATTTGTTTGTTGCTTACCCTTCACAACGCTCTCGTTCCAGGCTTCGCGAACAGGCTCAAGAAGCTCCCGGACTTCACCAAATTTTTCATTTTCAGCCTGGCGTTGGCAATATTCATATAAACCATACAAATCGCCCGAAATTTCATAATCAAAATTAAGTGATTTGATCAATAATGAGAGCGATCCTCGTACTATTTCCTTCTCTTTTTTGTGACAGGCCTGTATTGCAAAATCATACAGTTTCCCAATTAATTCGGCAGGAGAAGAGTTCTTAACCGCTTGTTGTTGATATTTTATTTGTGGGCTTTTCATGATAAATCGATCGGTTTAAATCGTTATTTGTCTTGTTATCGGCAGAATTATCGGAGGCTTAAGTTTTTTTATAAAAAACCCGCAAGGATAATATTTCCCTGCGGGTTTTTATCTGATAATCCGTCACGTGGATTTAGACTAGACACCCTAAAAAGGGTGAAATCAAGCAAGGAATTACGCGAGATTATCCGCCTAAAAATCCAAGTACAGATTGTGGGCTGGCATTTGCCTGGGCAAAGGCCGAAGTAGCCGTCTGTTGCATAATTTGCAGTTTCACAGATTCACTCTGGAGTTTGGCAAAGTCGGCATCTTGGATTCTGCTTCTTGCAGAGCTGTTACTGTTAATTTGCTGAGCCAGGTTATCCTGCTTGATTGAAAGAGAATTCTGATCAATACCGATCTGATTGAAGTCTCCGGCAAGGCTCGCAATTGCATTATCAATGGCAGTAATAGCTGCGGCAAAATCGCCTTGTGTACTACCTCCAAGTGTTGGGGCACCTGTCTGTGATGAAATGGTTACTTCCATCGTATCTCCACTGCCTTCGCCAACCTGGAATGTCAAACCGGTCGTCGCAATGCTTCCGTCCAAAAGAGCAGTACCCTGGAATTCGGTTCCATTTGCAATTTCACCAATTTCAGCAGCCAGCTCATTAATCTGATTTTGAATGTAACCACGTTCGTCCGAACCCACTGTATCAGATGCACCTTGTACAGCTTTAGATTTCATATCGATCAGTGTATCCATAATGGAATTCATACCTGACTCTGCTACATCAAGCATCGCTTTGGCATCACCGACATTTCGCTGAGCCTGTTCCATCCCTTCAATTCTACTTGAAAGTTTTGAGGCAATTGAAAAACCGGCGGCGTCATCTTCCGCTTTATTAATGCGCAGTCCTGTTGACAATTTGAGCTGATTATCGCCCAATTGACTGTTGATTTTATTTAACGAATACTGGGCATTCAATGCCTGAATATTCGTGTTCACTCTGTTTATATCTCCAAAAGACATATTGTTGCTCCTTTTAGGTTGATGTTTATTGAATGCATTACACCGCGAAGCGTATTGCGTTTCTATACTTATCGTACCTGCAAGCGACACCTTAAATTTTCGAGCAAATTTTTTTTAGATCGATGCATTTTTCACAATGCTCATCAGATATGCTAATAATAGAAAGTCGTAATATCCCGAACTGTTCTGTGGCAAGACCACTGGTAGTTTATCCCGAAATTATTAGCCGCATGAATTCACTTTTATGAGAAATTTTGTAACAAAACGGTCTAATATGCATTATTAGAACAGATACCATTATTAAAATATTTTAATAATGGTTGTGAGTACCGGGGACTAGTAACAAACAATTTGGACGAAGTCGGTTAACAAGTAGTTAGTTAAACAAGTATTAGCAAATTGGGAAGTATTACAAAACTTAGTTTGGGCAGAAATAACTATCAAAGAATCAGAAAGGCCGAGTGCTATAAGGCAACTGACGCAGAAACTGTTCAGAGAATTGAGAATATTCTAGAGAGCCTGGTTAAAAGGCTACATGTAGTAGGAGCTTGCCTAGTGATTAGTTGCTTACAAGATACATGTATTGGCAAAGCAGGAAATATAAAGACGGAGCACCAGAACAACTTATCTGCGATTGGATCTGTTTTCTCCGGTAGTACTTTCCTGAACAAAAGAAAATATATCAAACCTATTAAAAGCGACGGGTTTGTTATTGGCTACCTGGCGATTCAGCTAAAAGAACAACAGGATACAGATATTGATGCATTTTGTAATATCTACGCGGACCAGCTTCTTCATGAATTGGAAATGGGACAAATTAAATCCGATCTCGAAGAAAAATCAGAAATACTGGAAAGAAAAAAAGAAGAGCTAACTGAAGTTCAAGAGTACAACGATAATTTGTTAAGTATTACCAGTCATGATCTTTCTTCTCCTTTAAATGCAATATCAGGGTATCTGGATTTAATAGGTAATTGTTTGCAGGATGAGACATGCATTAAACGGATCACGCAGTATCACAAGAGGATCCAATCGGGTGTGCATGATGTTTTGGATATGCTTAATCAAATGAGTGATGTTGGCAAATTCGAAAAGGGAAACATATCTCCCGATATGATTAAAGTAGATTTGCGCTGGGTAGTTCAAGATGTATGTGATTTACTTGAATGTAATGCAAAGAACAAGGAGATAAACCTTCAAGTTAATGCCGCCGGCCATCCGATATATATTGAAGCAGATACGGTAGTATTAAAGAGAGTTATTCGAAATCTTGTAGATAACGCTATTAAGTACACGGAGTGCAGGGGCAGCGTAGAAGTCAATATTATTAAAAGGGATGGCAACGCATATCTTCAAATTGAGGATAATGGAAAGGGGATTTCAAAAAAAGACATGAAGCGCATTTTTTCTCCGTTCGAAAAAATGTATGAATCGGATGATTATACTTCGAATGGGATAGGGCTATTTATTACATCCTATTTTGTAGATTTATTGAATGGAGATATAAAAGTTGAAAGCGAAAAAAATAAAGGGAGCACGTTTTCAGTCTGTTTTCCCACACTAAATCCTTTCTCGGTTGCAGCTTCCTAATTTTTAAATAGTGCCGAAAATTTTACAGAGAAATCAAAATAGAACTGTTTTTGTGGTTGAAATACCACTCTATTGATTGCCTGTAAATCTCATTCTTATTTAATTTTAATGCATGTTTGTAAGAAATGGGTAAATGGTCAGAAATTCCCCTTTCTTTTCTCAATTTCAGAATCAGGCGCTTAATCATTCTCTCTTTCTTTCCGCTTGACAGTTCCAGGAGTTCACGAAAGTCCGGGTTTTCTATAAGCTTAAAGATTTCCGGCCGGTTTCGATCCTCTGATGACTTTGTATCCGTAAAATTACCATCATCATTTTGTTGAGCTTCAGAATCATCCTGTTCTGAATCTGTTGTCTTCTTATGGACAAAGTGTTTGGCAAATGATGAAGGAATAGTCTGGTCACTCTTCGTAACAGAGTACGACCTGAGATACGGGACAACTTTTTTCAGAGATAGATTCCGGCTCATATCAGTTGTTTTACACTTCTGTCACATTCATTATCGGAGGGACGGTAAAAAAACTTAAGAAGAGTATTTTTTGGAAAGCCCTGTATTTAAAGACTTTCATCACAATTGGTCATCAAAGAAAGTTTACAGATATGAACTTTCTACTTTTCACTGGCACATCTTTACCATAGTATTTTACTGCAAACCATAATAGACTGTCTTATGTTATGGTTTATCCATAAACAGGGAATTGTAAAGCGCCGTTAATAAAATCAGAGAGCTATGAAAGAGAAATTTTTTTCAATACTGCTGATAGGCATTTTAATTCCATCGTTTCTTCTCTCTCAAACCGATGAATGGAATCCGCCTTCTTTTTCAGAACGGCAAGACGATCGGAATGAGATGGTTGAGGATCAACTGCTTGCTCGAGATATTAATGATCAAGAAGTTTTAGAAGCTATGAGGTCCGTTCCTCGCCATCTTTTAGTTCCTGAACCTTTACGGAGTCGGGCCTATTCTGATTCTCCATTGCCGATAGGTCACGGACAAACGATCTCCCAGCC
>CAYRDO010000118.1:0-9648 GCA_964422985.1 uncultured Rhodohalobacter sp.
GATGGGAGCCGGATATTATTCACTGCCACGATTGGCCTGCCGGTTTGATTCCTCTGCTTGTTCGTACGAAGTATAAAGACGAAAGCATTTTTAAAAACACTCAGATCGTTTACAATCTGCATCACCCAGAAAATAAGGGGCATTTTGATAATGATAGTGTATTAAAACTGCTCGGTTTACCGGATGATGTAGATATTGATTCTCTTACTGATGATGACGGCGCTGTTGATATGCTCAAGATCGGTTTGCAATACAGTGATCATGTAGTAACCGGGAACCATTTGAAAGATCAGTTTGATGATCTGTTTGAGCAATTGAAAATTAAACCAACTAAAATTCAGGGTTCGCCCGAAGATGTATCGAAAAAATTTGCCAATTACTACCGGGAAATTTCCGGCGAAGACGACGAATAGATTTAATTGTTCTCATAACAATTCCATTTTTTCTAAAGGAACAGGAACACAATCGTATATAACTAAAGGCAGTCGATTTTCAATCGCTGCCTTTCTTCTTCTGATTACGGCTTTTCTTTCAATGGGGTGTGAATCTCCCGGGTCCGTCGGCGAGGATATTGTTGACGATGATGAAAATGTTGTTTCGGAAACTGTTTACCTGGACGATTACACCATTATCCGGGAAAACTCTTTTTCGGGAAGACTTGCCAACACCGCTGTAGGTTCCTACGACGATCCTATTTATGGTAATATGAGATCCGTTGCCCTGTTGAAACCATCGATTTCTCCCTCTGAGGTAGATACCATTCGCGAAAACGACACCATTACACTTCGTCTCATTTTCAATGGCGATATTTATGGGGACAGCCTGGCCACCTCAAATTATGAAATTTATGAAGTAGGCGAAATCTGGCGCGGTGCGCAATTACGGTATAATGAAGAAGTGCCGGTGGACATGACAAATCAAGTAGGGCAATTTCAGGTACAAGCCTCACAGGATACCGTTGTTGTGGAACTGAGTGAGTTTTGGAAAAGCAAGTATGCAGAGTACTTTAACTCCGATCTGTCAGCAGCCCAAAGAGATTCTGTTTACATCAACAATTTTCCGGGTTTGGCAATCGTACCGTCTGAGGGAAATGAAAATATTCGATTCCTGAAAACTCAAGTCACCGAAGACGACAGTGACGGTGATGATGATGAAGAGGAATTGATTACCAGTTTTCTTTATGAAACCATGGTACAGGATGATGATGACGATGATGAAAACACCGGTCCCGACATTATTCCCGTTCGAGATTGGGGGGCTTCTTTCATCAGAGAAGGAGGTTCTGCAGACTCCTACGGAAATTTTTTCCTACATAATTCAGAACGGGCGCTTCGAATTGACCCCAACCTGCCGGAAGATTTGGCATCAAAAAATATTGTAAATGCCCGGTTGATCCTGAGTAAAAATAACGAGCCGCAGAAAAATACCTCTTTTGTGGCTCGCCCAAATACGAATTTAATCCGTGCACACGTTTTTGATGATGATCCGCACGATGTAATGGCCGAAATTTTTACAACGGAACCCAATTTTGCTACATCTCTCAATGATACTTCGAGTGCATTTTTATTGAATATAACTCAGTATGTGCTGAATGATGTATATGGCGAGGTAAAAGACCACAAGATCTATGTAACGATACAATCCGTAAACGGCCTTATCTATTCATCACACTTTTTTGACCCGAATTCAGCCGATATCAGAAAACCAAGAATTGTAATTACTTATGTTGAAGAGTAGGATGTTAAAACGCTCTACATCTCTTATTGTAGTTTTTATTTTAACCTTTATGGTTACGAACCACCTGATTGCCCAAGATGATACACGGGCAAAATCGGGGTCATTCTACTCTGCCATTGGGTTTGGAATTCCCGCTGATATTCATTCTCCAGAAACCATGGGAATTGGATTGACCGGTGTTTCCACTTATTCAGGATTTTCTCCCAACATTGCGAATCCCGGTCAATGGGGTCTCATTCGTTATACGCAGGGAAATATTACACTTGGACTTAATAATTATATCTCAAAAGATAACTCAGCAACATCGAAAAGTTCACTCCTGAATATTGAATCTTTTCAATTTGCATTCCCTCTTTTACGAGATAAACTTGGTGTGTCGCTCTCATTTACCCCGCGAGTGCGAGCTGACTTTAAACGACGCGAAAACGGATTTATCGATCCGTTACCCGGGTTGAATCAAGGTGATGTTGAATATATAATCACCACGTTGGGAACCGGCGGAATAAACCGATTTGAGCTTGGATTTGGATATCAACCATTCAGTGGTGTTTCTATTGGATATGGTTTTTCTGCCAATTTGCTGACTTTAGACCACGATGTAACACCTCTCTTTTCCGATATTCAGTATACGCCATCTCCTTATGATGTGTCTATCGACGGGTACGAATTTGGCCATCGTTTTGGTCTGTTTGCCTATAAAGGAAATTTATTCAGACAGGGAGATCAATTATCATTTGGCACCTCGATAACCCTGCCTGTTTCGATTGAGGCGGAGAAATCGGTAACAATGTTTCGTCTCGTAGATCAACAGCGGCAACAAATTGAATTCAACGAAAATGATGGTCAACGCAATGGAAACGTAAAGTTACCATTGGAATTTAATACCGGACTTACGTATAATCTAAATCGCTTTACGAATGTTGCAGCTGAGCTTCAACTTCAGCAATGGAGCGATGCTGAGTACAGCTTTAATCAGTCTCAGCAGGAATACTTCAAAGATCGGATGAGAGCTGGATTGGGTGTTCAATTCCATCCGTACAGGGCAGAACAGAGAGGTGGTTTTTTCTCTAATTTTATGTATAGTCTTGGTACAACATACGATAATGGCCACCTTTCCATTCAAGACCAAAACATTGAAACACTCTTATTACATGCTGGCATTGGGTTAGTTTCCCGCTCATCGGCTTCATCTATCGATTTAAGCTTCCATTACGGAATTCGCGGAACAGATTCCTCAGATTTAGTTAAAGAAAACATATGGGGCTTTAAATTGTCTCTGAACTTAGCCGAGTTTATGTTTGTACAGCAGAAATTTCAATAATAAGTATCCAGTTAGATTAGTTATACTACTACAGAAATAAACGCAGAACTATGAAAAAGTACATTGTTGCAATAGCGCTCCTTTTTACATTATCATCGCAAGCTTTCGCTCAAAGCGAGCCACCATATGGAATGAGTGAAATTCAAGCCTACTCCATATTTTATGAAAACTTTCGTACCGGAAGTTATGATATGGCAAAACAGTATGGTAAATGGATGCTTGATAATAAGCCGCGCTCCATTGAAGGATACAGCCAGTTCAGTTTATCAAAACAGTTTGAACGTATGATTACTGTTTACACTGAACTCTCGAAACAAGCGACCGATCCCTCTTTAAGTGCAGCTTATCTTGATACTGCTTCTAACATTTATGCTGAGGCTTTTGAGACATTTACAGAAGAGGAAATTGACTATTTTCAATGGCATTTAAACAGGGGGCGTTTTTATCAGGAGAACCAGGAATCTATTGAAAACGGGCTTAATAAAGCTTACCAGGAATATGAGCAAGCATATCAAATAGATCCTGAACAGCTTGCAAAAGCCGCTGATGGTTTCTACATCCGTGTTCTTTTGAGCAACTATGTAAACAATGAAGAAAGAGAGAAGGCACTTGCAATGATCGATACTGTAGAGCCGATGGCAAGTCCCGCCTTAATGGAAAATATTAACCAGGTTCGCAATGAACTGTTCTCCGACCCAGTTGAACGCGTTGGATTTCTTGAATCAAGGCTAGAAGATAATCCTGAGGATACGGAGATTATGGCCGAGCTTGTTGATCTTTACCAAGAAACGGATCAACGTCAGAAAGGAATTGATTTGGCTCAAAAGCTTTATGAAATAGAAAAATCGTTTGAAAGCGCCAGACGACTCGCAGATTTTGCAATTGCCGATGGCCGAAATGAAGATGCTATCACATATCTGTCAGAAGCGCTTGAAATGACGGACGATACAGAAGCCAAAAAGAATATCAGACTTGAAATGGCAGAAATTTATCAGAACACAGGTAACCTTCAAGCTGCACGACAATCTGCACGACAAGCAAGCAGTTTGGACAGCGACTGGGGACAACCTTACGTTAAAATAGCGCAGATTTACGCTACTGCCGTTACAAATTGTACATCGGGAAGACAAGTAGACCGAGAAGATAGAACCGTTTATTGGTTGGTATTAGATTATCTGGATCGCGCACGATCCGTGGATTCGTCAACCGCCTCAACCGTAAACCGACTTTACAGGACGTATGAACCTGTAATGCCTACTACTGAAATGAAATTTTTCAAGAATTGGGAAGCCGGTGATTCATTCCAAATCGATTCGAGTTTACGTGAATGCTACGGTTGGATTAACGAATCAACAACTGTTCGATAATTTTTTGATATAGACAGACCTTCCTTATCTTTTATCTGATTGAGTGATACAACAAATACGTGTCACTCAATCATTTACTCAACTCTACTCATCTTTGACATCAAAGATCACTCTTCCTTCCGATTCTCTCGATTGGAGCACAGAATTTTTTAAAACATATAATTAAGACACAGAATGCATGGCTCGTTCACGCAAAAATAAGGGACGAAAATCCAACAAGAAAAAGGGGAATAAGAATGCGTTTGTACCTCAGTTTCACCAAAATCAACAGACAAAAATTGGTGGGCGGTACAACGGAATTCTTGAAATTAATGAAAAGGGCTACGGATTTGTTCGCCGCCTTGATTTCGAATTCAGCTACGATCCCAAAGATCCATTCCTAAAACCCGACGAAGTTAAACTACACGACTTACGATCCGGGTTGGAGGTGGAAGGAGAATTTGAACAGGATCAAAGCGGAAACCGACATATTCATTCCATTGAAAAAATTAATGGTCTTCCGGCCGAGGAGTGGCAAAAAATCAATCGGTTTGAGCTGCAAACTCCAATCATGCCCAACGAATATATCAAACTGGGGCAAAATGCCGATGACACAGAACTTCGTGTTATCGACCTGATCGCTCCTATCGGGAGAGGTCAGCGGGCGCTCATTGTTGCACCACCAAGAACCGGTAAAACTGTTCTTCTCAAAAAAATTGCAAGGAGCCTAACCGAGAATCATCCTGATATTAGTACCGGCATTCTTTTGGTTGATGAACGACCTGAAGAGGTAACGGACTTTCTACGATCAACCAATGCCGAAGTATTCGCGTCTTCTAACGATAAGCCTACGGAAAGCCACATTCGTATTTCTGAAATGGCATTGGGATACGTGAAGAGAAAAGCAGAGTTTGGTGGGCATTCCGTTCTACTGATTGACTCGCTAACTCGACTTGGCCGTGCCTACAATGCCGCACAGGCTAACAGTGGACGAACACTCTCAGGTGGTTTGGATATTCGGGCACTTGAGATTCCTAAAAAGATTTTTGGTTCAGCTCGTAAGATTGAAGGCGGTGGATCACTTACTATCATTGCAACCTGCCTGATTGAAACCAATTCCCGGATGGACGATCTTATTTTTGAGGAGTTCAAGGGAACGGGAAATATGGAGCTTGTTTTAGATCGCGATATTGCCAATGATCGGATTTATCCGGCTATAAATATTGCTGCTTCCGGAACCCGAAATGAAGACAAATTCATTACAGATTCACTCGAGGAAAGAAACATGGTTCGTCGATTCCTGCTCAAAAAGAATCCAAAAGAATCTCTCTCCATGCTGCTTCAAGTAATTCGAAGAACGGACAGTAACGAAGAGCTTTTCGCACAAATCGCGGCGACGACTTAAAAAAATCTCTTCTCGAGAGGAGACAGAGATTTTTTAATAAGTTCTTGAAAAATCTCAGAGGTGTGTTTGCGAGATAGGAGCATGTTAAGATTTGGAGTCATTGCCATGCCCTTAGATCAACCTTATTGATTTTCTAACCCTTCGAATTCGAAGGGAATTTTTTTCTGTATCAATTAGGATTGATACCGGTCCAGTTTAAACTGTCGGCCAAGATATAACTTCTTGGCTTCTTCATCTTCAGCCAGAACTTCTGCAGTTCCTTCACGAAGAATCTTTCCTTCAAACATCAGGTAGGCACGATCAGTAATCGCCAGGGTTTCGTGAACATTATGATCGGTAATAAAAATGCCGATATTTCTGTTTTTAAGATCAGCCACGATCTCTTGGATATCTTCAACCGCAATGGGGTCAATTCCCGCAAAGGGTTCATCCAAAAGAATAAATTTTGGATTGGTAACAAGTGCCCGGGCAATTTCCGTTCGCCGCCTCTCCCCTCCTGACAAACTGTAGCCTTTGCTATCTACAACTTTTTCCAGACCGAATTCTTCAATGAGTTGGTCGGCTCTTCGTTTGATCTCCTTTTTGGAAATCGACAAAAACTCGAGAATCGATTCCAGGTTTTGCCGTACAGTTAAATTTCGAAATACACTCGCTTCCTGAGACAGATACCCAATACCCTTTCGTGCACGTTTATACATCGGCATTCGGGTAATATTCTCATCATTCAAGAAAACCTGGCCGGAATTTGGCCGTACAATTCCCGTAAACATATAAAAAGTAGTGGTTTTACCGGCTCCGTTCGGCCCTAATAACCCAACGATCTCTCCCTGGTTTACATCAATCGAAACGTGATCTACAACAACTCTCTTGCGGTATTTTTTAACCAGCTCTTTGCTGTATAATTTCAGGGATTGATCTTGATGTGTTTTCACTAAGAAAGTGTCTGATTGAAATTCAAACTATGCCAGTTGAAGGGAATTGAAAATCGACTCGAAGAAAGTAATTCCATCGGATGATCCCAGCAACGGTTCCATTGCACGTTCGGGATGTGGCATCATACCCAAAACATTACCCTGCTTATTCGTGATGCCTGCAATGGAATCCACGGAGCCGTTGAAGTTGGCTTCTTTCGTCAGATTGCTATCTGCATCACAATATCGAAATGCAATTTGGTCGTTTTCTTTCAATTCTGCGAGTCCGTCATCTTCAATAAAATAATTTCCTTCACCGTGTGATACAGGAACGTTCAAAACGGTTCCTTCTTTCATGCCCGATGTAAATAATGTGTGATTGTTCTCAACCCGAATATTCACATTTTTACAGACGAACCTTAGCTTTTCATTATGAAGCATTGCTCCGGGCAGAAGTCCGGCTTCAAGCAAAATTTGAAATCCGTTACAGATCCCCAAAACGGGAGAACCTTTCTTCACATAATCCTGAACGGCTTCCATAATGGGCGAAAACCGAGCAATTGCACCGGACCGAAGATAATCTCCATATGAAAATCCGCCGGGAACAATCACCAGGTCTAAATCTCCAATCTCTTTGTCTTTATGCCACAAGAATGTGGTATCTGCATTCATTACATGCTTCATGGCATGGTATGCATCATGATCGCAGTTGGATCCGGGAAAAACGATGACTCCTATTTTTTTTGACACGATATTTTATCCTTTGATTTCAGTAACCAGTTGTATTTCCTGCAGTACAGAATTTCGTTTCAAGCACTCTTCAAACGAGCCCTCAAAAACTTTGGCTTTGCCTTCGTTATGAACTTTGTAGGTAAGCTCTTCAGCTTTCGCTTTGCTGCATCCCAAAGCTTTTACCAATTGATTGATGACCTCATCAAACGTGTGGATGTCATCATCATATAAAATCAATCTCCATGGTGTGTCCAGTTCCTCGTCCTCTTCTTCCTCCTCTTTTTCGAGAACTTCGGTTTCAGGCTTTTCCTCCGGTTTCACCTGGCCATGCACATCATAATCTTTTTGAATAGCACTTGTACCCATAAATCCGGACGATTACCCTTCAATCTCTACCTTGAAATCCTCCATAACCTCGTTAGCCAACAGTTGTGTGCAGGCAGTCTCTGCAAGCTCCCGAGCTTCATCCTGAGAGTCAGCATCGATATTCATTTCTATAAACTTGCCAATCCGTACATCCTGTACATTCTTCAAGCCTAAATTTTGAAGAGCATGATGAGCGGCTTTTCCCTTCGGATCCAAAATAGATTTTCTAAGCGTAATATTAACTTTAGCTTTATACATAGATATTATAGCATTTTTGATTACGTGCTAAAGTTACGTTTTCTATGCGACAGCCGCTACCGATGATCTGGGAAAAGAACTGGCGATAAAATTGGTTGAGTTGAACCGGTTTGTTTAGAATGGAAGCCGGAGCCCAATAGTAAAGACCGCCTGATCAAGGTCGCCTATGATATATTTCAAATCACCGAAAGCAAGCAGAGAATCGAAATCGTATTCAGCTCCAATCCCAAGATTCAGACCAATTGCCCTGTCTATCGCCGAGCCATTATCAAATTCTATCTCAGAACGTGCGAGATTTAAACCCGTGTAAAAATAAGATTTAAACATATACTCGTCGTAATAGATGTAAGCACCGTTCAGGTTCGCTTCAATAAAATTAAAATTGTTTTCGGGGAAGTAATACACCAACCCTCCGCCAACCTGGAAAGCAGGATTGTTTGTAAATCTGTAATGCAGGTCTCCCTGAATTCCTACCTGTTCAATATCGCTGCCGAATGCTGCTCCCAGCCCTGCTTTTACCTGTGCATCTGATTCATGTGGGCTTAGAATAATGAGAGCAAGAAATAGAGTCGAAATTTGAAAAGCTGTTTTCATAATCAGTTTGTTTTAAAATTAAGGTCCGTCTCGGTGTATTTTATAGAAAAAATCGGTGATAGTTCCCAAAATCTGTCAGGTCGTTCATCAAACTTTTCTTTGAGCTTTCAGAATGTACCTGACGGCTTCCTTTTTTATGAGTTCATGCATGTTGATCCAATCCACAAACGGCCATCTGCGCAGCCACGTAATCTGTCTTTTGGCATACCTGCGCGTGGCTGTTTTCATATCTTTAACCATCTGGTCTTTTGAAATTTCACCATCCAAAAATTGAATCGCCTGTTTGTAGCCCACTGTGTTGAATGCTTGCAAATTGCGATCAAATCCCTCTTCTAACAATTGCTTCGTTTCATCGACCAATCCCTGCTTTAACATCTGGTCTGCTCGTTTAGAAATGCGTTCATGCAGAACTTTTCGGGGATGATTGAGAGCGAAAAAGAGTATGTTTTCCGGAAGAATTACGGGATCATCACTATGAAAACTACTGAAGGGTTTCCCGGTTTGATGCCAAACATCCAGTGCCCGAATAATTCGTTGGCGATTCAATCCATCCATTTTTTGAGCGTATTCCGGATCAACTTCCTCAAGTTTTTCAAACAAGTGTTCCAATCCCTTCTCTTCCGCTTTTTGATTCAGCATTTCGATATTCTCCGAATTCGCATCAGGCATATCATCCAGCGGTTGAATGAGAGACTGTATATGAAGCGTACTGCCGCCGCAATAGATCACTTTTTTGCCTTTTGATTCAATCTCCTTGGTGTATTGATCACTTCTTTCTTTGAAATCAGCAACGCTGTCTTCCTCATTAACATCCAGAACAGAGATATTATAGTGCTTAACTTTTTGGAGTTGTTCTTTTGATGGTTTGGCCGTCCCGATATCAATCCGTTTAAAACACTGGCGTGAATCAACCGAAATAATTTCGCCATCTATCTCTTCAGCAAGTGCTACAGCCAGCGAACTTTTACCAGAAGCCGT
>CAYRDO010000118.1:9748-12469 GCA_964422985.1 uncultured Rhodohalobacter sp.
TGATCTTCGGTAGCATGCGGTATCGCATCCCGAATAATTTGATGAGCCTTCTCAACGCCGTCACCCGGTTTTAACGGTTTGCGAAAATCTAACGCCTGTGCGGCTGTAAATAGTTCAATCGCCAAAACTGTTTCTACATTCTCATATACTTTCAACAGATTGAGCGCACTAATACTTCCCATACTCACATGATCTTCTTGCCCCAGGCTTGTCGGAATGGAATCCACCGAGGATGGGTGGCACAAGACTTTGTTCTCTGAGACAAGTGCGGCTGAGGTGTACTGTGGAATCATAAAACCTGAATTGATTCCTGTTTCTTGCATCAGCAATTTGGGAAGACCATCGTGTCCTTCCAGCAACAAATAGGTCCTTCGCTCAGCGATACTGGCCAGTTCAGCCAGGGCTATTTTTGCATAATCGAGTGCAAGGGCCAGTGGCTGACCATGAAAATTCCCACCGCTTAAAATATCCCCGTTTTCAAAGACGAGTGGATTGTCCGTCACCGAATTTATCTCTGTCTCAACGGTTTGAATGGAATGACGAATGGCATCCCGGCTGGCACCATGAACTTGAGGAACACAACGCAGGCAATAGGGATCCTGAACTTTCCCACAATGCCTGTGCGATTCCAGAATCTCACTATTATGTAGCAGAAACCGAATATTTGCTGCTACCTCTTTTTGTCCCTGATGCGGCCTGATCTGATGAATTCGTTTATCAAAAGGAACAATACTTCCCTGCAGAGCTTCCAAACTCATCGCTGATGCGACATCAGCCACTTTTAAAAGGTGTAAGGCCTTTTCCAAAACAAAAGCCCCATAAGCGCTCATAAGTTGCGTACCGTTAATCAGCGACAAACCATCTTTCGGCTGCAACTCAATCGGCTCGATCTCCTCTCGCTTCAGAATTTTTGTTGCTTCTACGATCTCCGTCCCCTCATCATTCCAAAAATATCCATATCCCAACAACGGTAGCGACATATGAGCGAGCGGAGCCAGATCACCGGATGCCCCCACGGATCCTTTCTCAGGAATGGCCGGAATCATATCATGATCTAAAAAGAAAAGCAGTCGCTGAAATGTTTCTGTTGATATCCCTGAATATCCGATTCCCAGTGCATGAACTTTTAGTTGTAAAATGAGGCGACAGATCTCTTTAGGAACCAAATCTCCAACGCCAACAGAATGAGAAAGAATCAGGTTTCGCTGAAGCTGAGAGAGTTGCTCACCAGACACGCGCTGATTCGCCAAAATCCCAAAACCGGTGTTAATTCCATAATATGCTTTGCCATCCTTCAATGCACTTTCCACAATCGATCTCGACTGAATCACAGCAGACGGATTCTTTTTGAGTTTATTGAGGCTTTCTTGTAAATCTTCGTAAAGTGATGATATTTTTACAGATACCTGTGCATTTTTCATTGATCTACAACTTAAAAATGGGTTTTTTATAGTTGAATTAGTGCTTATAAAATAGCAGGAATGAAACCGCTTTCATTATCTGGGTGTTAATTTTTGGCGGTTATTATTAATCATTCCTCATATAGTTTTATATTGCACACTTAAAGACACAAATATAATCGTAATCAAATAGATTTTATCCACATATGGCCAACATAAAAGAAACTAAAGGAGTTATTGGAATTCTAACCGGTGGTGGTGATGTCCCGGGCTTAAACCCAGCAATCAGAGGTGTAGCTATTCGGGCCATTCACGAAGGCTATAAAGTGATTGGTATTCGTCGCGGCTGGGGTGGATTGATCGATATTGTTCGTGATAAAAATGCAGACAACAGCAAGAACTTTTTCGAACTGACTGAAGAGGTTGTAACAAAAGCTGCCCGAACGGGTGGTACTTTTCTTCATTCTTCCAGAACCAATCCAAGTAAGGTTAGTCGGGAAGATATGCCCGAGCAGTACAAAGACAAGTATACTGATGACATTAATGACATTACCGAAGAGGTCTTGAAAAACCTTGACTGGCTGGGCATTGATACTATGATTCCCATCGGTGGTGATGATACACTGAGCTACGGACTTCGTCTCCACCAGGAAGGCTTTAATGTTGTAGCCATTCCAAAAACCATGGACAACGACGTTCCCGGAACCGACTACTGCATTGGGTTTAGTACCTGTATTTCCAGAACTATTCAACTTGCGAATGAATTGAGAACTCCAACGGGTTCACATGAACGGTTCTGCGTGATGGAAGTTTTCGGGCGATATGCAGGTTTTACGGCTATGCTTCCAACACTGGCCGGAGCTTCTCACAGATGTATCATTCCGGAACATAAGTTCAATGTTGAGCAACTCACTGAACTGCTAGTTGAGGATCGAAGGAAGAACCCAAGTAACTATTCAATGGTGATGATCTCCGAAGGAGCCATGATTGAAGGCGAAGATATGGTTTTTGAAGGAAGTGAAGCAGATGCTTTCGGGCATAAGAAACTTGGTGGAATTGGTGATGTTGTATCAGATAGACTAAAAACTCTCTCCAAGAAATATAATAACGGCCGATCTATTGGCACGATCAACCAGAAGCTTGGATATACCACGCGCTGTGGAAATCCGGATGCAATTGACAGCATCGCCCCGATGGCATTTGGTAACATTGCGTTGGATCTTGTTCTTAGAAAAGAATATGGCCGCTTGGTGGTTCTTAACAACGGTAAGTATGGTAACAGATCCATCGATGTTATTGAAAGCGGAAGTAAAACTGTAGA
>CAYRDO010000119.1:0-2779 GCA_964422985.1 uncultured Rhodohalobacter sp.
GTTTTTTCTCAAATTGAAATCATTTTGAAAGGAGTATGACCACTCTTTACTCAATCCGCAATCCATATTCCACTCTCCTACCTTTTCACCTGTAAAATCAATACCTTCATGCAAAAATTGAAACCATCCTCAATAGTAGTCATCTGATGAGTCAGTTCGCTTTTTCTTTATTCGATAATGCACCACTCATCCGATGACTCAGTTCTCAAAATTTTATCCTGATTTATGAAAAACCCACTTTCTTCGAACTTTGTACTTGGATTTTTAGGAGCCGGACAACTTGCCCGGATGTCAGCTTTACAGGCATTTCGATATGGAATGCAGGTAGCTGTTTTTTCGGATCGGCCGGAAGATGAGCCCGTTCAATTTATGACGCCCCACTCCTACAGCGGTTCTTTTGATGATGTGGATTCGATGGTAGAGTTCGCCAAAGCGTGTGACGTGATTACTTTGGAAAATGAATTTATTGATTCAACCGTGTTATCAGAATTGCAGGAGAAATCAGGCACACCGATCTACCCTTCTCCCAAGAGCTTTTCTCTGATTGAAAACAAGTTGATTGAGAAGCAAACATTTGAGGATGCAGGAATTCCCGTCACTCCTTACAAGATTGTAAAATCCAAAGAAGACCTGATTGCTTTTGGTGAGAAACACGGGTGGCCTTATTTGTTGAAATCCTCCAAAGGAGGTTATGATGGATATGGAAACGAGACTGTTAAGGATATTAATGACGCACTGGAAGCGTTTGAGAATTTAGGCGGAAATAAAGAACGAGACATCCTCGCTGAGGCATTTGTTGATTTCACTCATGAACTCGCCGTGCAAGTTGCGCGAAATGAAACGGGGCATGTTGTCTATCCATGTTGTGAAACGGTTCAGGAAAATCATATTTGCGTAGCCGTGAAATCACCCGCACCGGTCGATGAATCCATACAAAAACGAGCCCAACAGTTAGCCATTATTGCCACCGAGGCGATCGATGCAAAGGGAATCTTCGCCTATGAATTTTTCCTGACCACTTCCGGGGAGGTCTTGTTAAATGAATCTGCTCCCCGGCCTCACAACTCGGGTCACTATACCATTGAAGGGTGCATCACCTCTCAATTTGAAAATCACGTGCGGGCCGTTTGCGGATTACCGCTGGGTGATCCGGGATTGGTAAAACCTTCCGTAGCAATGATCAATTTATTGGGAACTCGAAAACGGGATGCTCAAATTGAAAACGCTGAAAAAGCCGTTGCAGAGTCAAATGGCCACCTCCACTTTTATGGAAAGCTGGATAGTAAAGTTGGCCGAAAGATGGCTCATTACACTCTTTTGGGGAATGATCTTGAAAAAACGTATCAACGAGCACGGGAAGTGACCAAAGAAATTGAAATTTAAGATTAGATCGCCTTTGCCCGGTTTACATTTTATTGCATATTGATGGATTGAAATTGTTTTATTTACAATAAGTGGGTTTATAGTTTTTTAGAAAAGTCATAGCGAGGGAATCGCCGTTCAAGAATAACCGCGACAATCCCCAAACGGGAGATCGCCACGTCTGAAAAGAACGGTCTCGAAATGAGGGCTCTATTAAATTATTCAAAAACCACTGCACAGTCTGTCTATCATTAACCAAATCACGTTATGAAAAAGGAAAATAAAGGCATTTCTCGTCGTCAATTTCTCGGAACCTCGGCCTCATTAGCAACCGGTCTTTTGATGGGACCCGGAGCGGCATTCGGAGCTTCATCAACTCTTCGAAAATTTGCAAGACCGGACTCCATGATCAACGGAGTTCAAATCGGCACAATCACCTATTCATACAGAAGCATGCCCGATCAAAGTGCCGAAGCCATTTTGAAAGCTGTTGTTGACAGCGGAATCAGTGCCATTGAATTGATGGGAGATCCTGCTGAAATTTATGCCGGTCGGCCCGAAAATCCTGTCAATCGATGGGAACTCTACTCGCTGATGAGAAAATCGAGAGAGGAAGAGCTAACCAATGAAGAACAACAACAGATGGATGAGATGCAGTCTCAACTGGATGAATATAATACCAGAGTTGCCGATTGGAGATCTTCTGTTTCTATGGATAAATTCGTTGAACTTAAAAACATGTATAACGATGCCGGTGTGAGCATCTACGCATTTAAACCAAATGCATTTGGCGTAGAAAATTCTGATGAAGAAGTGGAATATGCCTTGCGGGCTGCAAAGGCATTGGGAGCCACATCATGCACAACCGAACATCCCGGCGATGATGCTCAAACCCAACGTTTGGGCGCACTTGCTGAAAAGCACCGGGTATATATGGGATATCATAATCACACGCAAGCCACCCCTACCCTTTGGGATACAGCTCTTGAGCAATCTCAGTATAACTCCCTGAATTTAGATATTGGTCATTGGGTGGCTGCAGGAAATCCGAGCGTGCTAGACTTTATTCGTGAGAAACATGATCGAATTACGAGCATCCACGTGAAAGACCGAACCACTCCCGATAACGGTGCCGAGAACCTTATGTGGGACAAAGGCGATACTCCCATCAAAGAAGTTCTTCAATTGATGAGTGAGGAGAATTACGACTTCCCGGCAACGGCTGAACTGGAATATGAAATTCCTGAAGGCTCAAATGCAGTTCAGGAAGTTTCAAGATGCCTGAATTTTTGTAAAGAATCATTAAGCGCTTAATTTTAACACTCTTTTAACAACTAAATACCATATCAGAAATGAAAAAATTAATTGTTCTATTTTCCCTGTTCATCTTGTCATCCACAGCTTTTGCGCAATCAGA
>CAYRDO010000119.1:2879-7631 GCA_964422985.1 uncultured Rhodohalobacter sp.
CGTTTCTTATCGGTAATTCCTTCCCGTTCAGTATAATCATTAATAAATGATAGTACCTGATCTCCGTCTTCACTTCTAAAAACCTGGCTTTCTGTCTCTCCTTCAGTAGTCGCTGAACTTCGAGGTTTCTGGGCCGGTTCAGTCTTCCATGTATAATCGTATTTCAGATCGCTTCTGTCTATAAGTGGCATAATTCTCTGATGTTTAGTTATCCTTTTTCGTACTCGTTACTATTCAGTAAACAATAAATTGGGAATGAATGTTTCTTCATAAGTTTCGGGGAAACATTCTTCATCGGGAAAATTAAAACACCATAAGCCTTGTTGTATCAGAAATAATCATTTTAAATCGAGGTTTCCCGTATGCGATTAGTTAGCATTCTCCTGTTTTCTTTTTTGATGATCTCCTGTGCTTCGGAAAGTACAAATCCTGACACCCCACCCGATGAAAATGGTGATGATGAGGATATTATTGTCGATGCATTTCCCAATCTGTCTTTTGATCGGCCCTTAAATATTATGCATGCCGGAGATCAAACAAACCGGCTTTTTGTAGAGGAACAAGGCGGTGTGATCTATGTGATTGAGAACAATTCCGAAACTTCTGACAAAACGGTTTTCCTGGACATCAGCGACAGAATTACAGATGCCAGAACCGAGCAGGGACTCCTGGGACTTGCTTTCCATCCCGATTTTGAGACTAACGGTTTTTTCTATGTGAATTACACGGCTGCGGGCTCAGGTCGCACAATTATTTCCCGATTTCATGTTTCCGAGGATAATCCGGACGAGGCCGATCCGAACAGCGAAACGGAAATTCTATCGTATTCACAGCCCTTTGCAAATCACAATGGTGGTGACCTGGCGTTTGGTCCGAGAGGATACCTGTATATCGCGGCTGGTGATGGCGGAGATGCCGGCGATCCCAATGGAAATGGGCAAGACCGAACAACGCTTTTGGGTTCGATCCTCCGAATTGATGTAGACAACTCTGAGAATGGAAACAATTACGGAATTCCATCAGACAACCCTTTTGCCGGAAACGATCAGGGATTTCGTGAAGAGATTTTTGCATATGGGCTGAGGAATCCATGGCGGTTTAGTTTCGACCCAGAAACGGATGATCTTTGGGCCGGGGACGTTGGGCAAAACAGCATCGAGGAGATCCATATTATCGAAAGCGGCCTGAACTATGGCTGGAATATTATTGAGGGATCAGAATGTTATCGATCAGCCGACTGCGATAAAACCGGGCTTGAACTCCCTATCTTTGAATATTCACACAGCAATGGTGACAGATCCATCACCGGCGGTGAGGTTTATCGTGGATCCATGTTGCCAGGTCTGCAGGGTTATTACATTTATGCTGATTTTATCTCAGGCAGAATCTGGGCTCTGGATGCATCAAATAGAGAAAATCCGGATAATACTCTTTTGATACAGGCTGATTTTGGAATTTCATCATTCGGAACCGATCAAAATAATGAACTCTACATCTGTGGATTTGACGGTAAGATCTATCACCTATCTGATGGTGCAATCGACCAATTGTAAGTTGCCTCTTTGTTGAAGAAAATTACATCCGGCAAAAGACAGACTTAGTGTAATCGAATATTTTCTTCACACGGGTAAAACTTTTCTTATTTTTGAATTAGACCTATCTACCGAAATAAATAAACACGCTCAAACGATGCTTGAAGAGATAACTGTAAATAGACCTCTTGAAATTGAGAAGAGGCTCCGTCTGCTTCACAAAATTGTCTCTCAAAAAAGCTTTGATCTCAATGAACATCTCTATCAGGCGTTAAAGCTTACAACGAAACTTTTGGGAATGGAAGTGGGAATTCTGAGTTCTATTTCCGGCAAGAAATACACAGTTCAGCATCATTTTTCGAAGAACAACGATCTTGAAAATGGCCAAACTTTCGAGCTGGGAGATACCTACTGCAGTATTACTCTCGACAGCAATAAGGTTGTAGCTATTAATAACATGAAGGAAAGTCCCTACAACCGGCACCCCTCTTATGAAGTTTTCAAATTAGAATCGTACATCGGTGTACCGATTTATATTGATGATTCATTGTATGGAACACTGAATTTCTCCAGTTCTCGACCAAAAAAGAATAGATTCATTGAGGCCGATAAAACCCTGATCAAATTACTTGGTGAGTGGGCATCGTCCGTGATCAGAAGGAAGAAGATAAAAGAGAATCTTATTGAGAGCGAACGGCTTTATAAACTTATATCAACAAACTCGGCGGAGATGATCTGTCTGCATGATCCGGATGGGACGTTTAAATTTGTTTCTCCATCCGCAAAGAGCCTCACAGGCTATGAACCACCGGAATTATTGGGGAAAAATCCGTACGATTTTCAACATCCTGAGGATAGAAAAAAAGTACTGGAAAAGTCTCATGCAGAAGCACTGGATGACAATGTTGTAAAGAGTGTGCAGTATCGGTTTAAAAGAAAAGACGGGGAATATATTTGGCTGGATACAGCTACCCAACCCATCACCAATAATGAAGGTGAAGTTGTAAGTCTGCAGACCACATCGCGCAGAAAGGAAAAGGCTTGAAATTCTGTTTTCGCAAGCGGAGAAAATGGCTAAACTTGGTGGCTGGGAATATAACATTGAAAAGGATCAATTAGTGTGGACAGATGAAGTCTACAGAATTCACGAATTACCACTCAGGGAAAGAGTAAATATTGAGGAAGCTTTAACCTATTATCCGGGAAAGGCAAGAGAAAAGATTGAAGATGCGCTCGATTACACAATGGAAACCGGAAAGCAGTATGATCTTTCGGTTCCCTTTATAACCTTGAATGATAATAAGAAATGGGTGCGAGCTATTGGTCAGGCACATTTTGTAGATGGCAAACCGTATAAACTTCGCGGAACTTTCCAGGATATTACTCAACAAAAGGAGTATGAACAGAGAATAAAAGATCAAAATCAGAGCCTGAAAAAACTGACTTCTACCAGAGATAAGCTTTTCTCAATTATTGGCCACGATCTTAAGAACACATTCTTTGGCTCTCTGGGTTTGATTGACATTATGAAGGAGGAGAAAGATTCTGAGAATTATTCTGAAGAAGAATTTCTGCAACAACTCGATCTTCTGCAATCTACCATGAATAATGCATACGAGCTGTTAGAAAATCTCCTGGATTGGATTAGAATGCAGCGGGAAGAAGTAATACCGGATTTTAAAAAAGTTCATGTTGACGAATTGATTGAGCAGAGTATTTTGGTCTACAAAGCAGTAGCAAAAAATAAATCTATCTCCTTCGAAATGGATATAGATAGTGTTCCACCTATTACTGCCGATGCCGAGGTGTTAAAAACTTGTTTCAGAAACCTGATTTCAAATGCTTTAAAATTTTCGCAAAAGAATTCTACCATTTGGGTTTCTGCCAGCGAAAAAGAGAAGAACGTAATCATTACTGTAAAAGATTCCGGAATTGGCATGCCCCGGGAAGTGAAGAATTCTTTATTTGATCCTACGCACAGACCCAAACGCCAGGGAACGCAAAGTGAACGCGGCACAGGTTTGGGGTTACTTCTTTGCAAAGAATTTGTGGAATTGCATAACGGCACGATCGAAGTGATAAGTGAAGTTGAAAAAGGTTCGGAGTTTATTGTAACTCTGCCGAAATCACACAAAAAAAGTCAGGCATGAAATAGGCATATCCAGGAATTTGAGTGTACTACAGAAAAGAACATCAAATCACTCTTTGGAAACCCATTTCTGTTATGCGCAGATTATACTCTACTCCCCTCCTTTTTTTAATAGGTTTGATCTCCGTCAGTTGCTCCGACAGCGTTTCTGATTTAAACACAGACGACGTGATCGTTTCTGTTGAAAGCGAAGAGCTTACTATTCAAAATTATTTTACCTACTCTATCTACTATTTTGCTGTGGACGCCGGAACAGCTGCTTATATCCAATGGGCAGCCATCTCAACAGATGAAAATCGTGTAAAATCCCGAAGTACAAAACGGATCCCTGTCGATCAGATCTATGGATTTGAACCCGGCAAAGATATTATTGTCTATTATTGGTCTGAAAAAGAGCCGAGTAACAATAACATCAAATCCCAAAGAATCGGAACAGACTAGATCTCAGCCTTTCTTTTCACACCTTTTTCTTGAACAGAAAACCGGCCTCCCTTCTATGCCTGCTCAAATTCAATGTCAGATCTTTAAAAATTCTTAACAAACTCCACAAACTTTCTTCACCCGGAGTTTGTTGCGGAAACAGAAATAAGTGATTTAACATACTCGAAATCTGATTTCTGTTCTTCAAAGTTTGTATAGATTCTCTATTTATTTTTTCCAGCAGAGTTTAAATCAGACTATAAAATCAACCGATCAGATCAGAGCTACTAATTTAATTTTGATATATGTCCCGAGCTGAATCAATCATAAAAATTTTGATCACATCGGGAATCGCTGTGCTCATATTGTGCAGTTGCAGAAGTCAACAAGAAATTTCGAGCCCGATTGAAATACCTCAATCTTTTTCAGAGTCCGGTTCAGAGTTAGTCCCTGAAAAGTGGTGGACTTCATTTGGCGATCATCGTTTGAATACCGTTGTGGATAGCGCCATGACGTCAAACTTTACACTGTTGACAGCCTGGGAACGGCTCCGGGCAGCCGAAGCTGTTGTGGATCGCGAATCCTCATCGCTTTTTCCAACTCTTGAAGCAACCGGATCGGCTCAGGCCGACCGGTACTCAGACAGTTCTC
>CAYRDO010000119.1:7641-12233 GCA_964422985.1 uncultured Rhodohalobacter sp.
AGCTTCAACTTGGTTTAACTTCTTCATATGAGATTGATCTGTGGGGACGAATCGGCTCAACCATTGATGCTGAACAATTTCGGGCACAGGCCACTTTTTTTGATTATCAAACCGCCGCCTTAAGTCTTACAGCAGAAATTGTACGAACGTGGTATCGCCTTGCGGATGCGCAAAATCAACTTGCATTGGTAAACGAGCAGATTGATACCAACCTCACTGTTCTTCAACTCCTTACCAACCGATTTGAAATTGGGCAGATTCAAAGCGTGGATGTTCTTCGCCAGCAGCAACTTGTAGAAGCTACGCGCGAACAGAGGACATATGCCCAGGCACGGGTTCAAACGCTTGAACATCAATTGGCTGTTCTATTGGGAGAGCCACCCCAAAATGGAGTTGAATACCGACCGGAAGATCTTCCACAGCTTCCGTCATTGCCGAATGCGGGAGTGCCGACGGACCTTGTCCAAAATCGACCTGATGTACGCAGTGCCTATGCATCTCTCAAAGCTGCCGACAACGATCTGGCCGCAGCTATCAGTAACCAGTTTCCGAGGCTAACAATCTCAGCTTCAGCATCGACAGCGGCAGAAAGTGCAGGCGGTTTGTTTGAAGATTGGGCGATGTCGTTTGCCGGCAATTTACTGGCCCCTATTTTTTACGGAGGAGAGTTACTGGCTGAAGTTGATCGAAATGAAGCTGTAAAAAATCAGCGATTATATGAATACGGACAAACCATTTTAACGGCATTTCAAGAAGTTGAAGACGCCTTGATTCTCGAAAAAAAGCAGGTTGAAAGCATTGAAAGTATAGAACGTCAGTTGGAACTCGCGAACCAAGCATACCGGCAACTTCGCCTTCAATATTTAAACGGAAGTGGAAATTATTTAGATGTTCTCACCGCATTGGATGGAATCCAACAACTACGCCGGGATCTTTTATCTGCCCAATTAACGTTAGTAGAGTACAGAATCTCGCTATACCGGGCACTCGCCGGCTCATTTGAAACTGAAATGATGGCTAACCAATAAATTTTTCTCAAGATTTTAAACGATTAACAGATTTATGAGCAGGAAAAAAACAATCCTTATAAGCTTAGGTATTCTGTTAGCAGGAGCGGCAATTATTCTGCTAATATTTAACACAGAACCGGAGGCTCAACGAAGCGGTGCATCTAAAGAGACGGCAATGCTTGTAAATACCGTTCAGGTTGAGCGAAGTGACTTCACGCCATCTATAAGTGTGATGGGGACGGTTGTTCCATCGCAGGATATTACGCTTAGCCCGCGAGTGAACGGCGAGATTATTGAATTGTCTGAGAATTTTACCCCGGGGGGATATGTTGAACAGGGCGACATGCTGATGCAGATCGATCCGGCAGATTACAGGAATGCCCTTCAACAGAGACAAAGTGAACTTCAGCAGGCGCAAACAAATCTGGAAATTGAGATGGGTCGGCAGAATGTTGCACGGCAGGATTATGAACTGCTCGACGACTCTCTAACGAATGAAAACAAGGCGCTTGTACTTCGGGAACCCCAGTTGAATGCAGCCCGATCGGATGTGCAATCCGCCGAAGCAGCTGTTGAACAGGCTCAGCTTAATTTAGAGCGAACTACCATCCGCGCTCCTTTTGACGCCTATATCTTATCGCGAAATGTAAATGTGGGTTCGCAGGTTGCCGCCGGGGATAACCTGGCAAGGCTTGTTGGTCTCGACACCTATTGGATTGAAGCGACTGTTCCGTTAAGCCATTTGCGGTGGATTGATATCCCCCAAAACGGCAATGGCGGATCGCCGGTAACAATCAGAAACAGATCCGTTTGGGAAGAGAATGAAACCCGGCAGGGAACTCTTTTCAGGCTGGTTGGAACTCTTACGGATGAGACAAGATTGGCAAGAGTTTTAGTGGAAGTACCGGATCCTCACGGATACGAGCAAGAGAACAGCGAACTGCCGAGATTGATGATCGGCTCCTACGTTGCTGCGGATATACAGGCGCAGGAACTTCAGGATGTAGTGCGTGTAAGCCGTGATTATGTTCGGCAAGATGATACCATTTGGGTAAATGAAAATGATACGCTTCGAATCCGGGATGCAAGTATTCTCTTCCGAGATGCAAATTATGCCTATATCACGGAAGGATTGGAGGATGGCGATCAAGTCGTGACCACCAATCTTACAACGGTTGTAGACGGTTCACCGCTCAGATTAGAAGGCTCCGATGCAACGGCAATGGCTGATAGTGTATCAACTGAAGAGATGTGAAAAGCCCTTTACTTAACAGGCTTCTGATAAAGTAATGAATGAGAAATTCAATTTAACACCTGAATATTAAAACAAACCGCTAAGCACGCTAAGAAACGCAAAGCTATTAATGAAACTTAATTTTTCTCTGCGCCCCTTTGCGCCTTTGCAGTTACCATAGTTATTGTAATGACTGAAAACGAATCAAATAACACAAAACAAAGTACTTCCTCCGGGGCGATTGCCTTTATGGCAAAAAATCCCATCGCCGCCAATCTATTGATGATCGTTTTGATCGGTGGAGGTATCTGGACAATGTTTAACATCCAGAAAGAAGTATTCCCGCAATACCAGTTGGATTTTGTAAACGTGAGTGTGGTTTATCCCGGAGCTTCTCCCGCCGAGGTTGAGCAGGGAATTTTGAGACCCGTTGAAGAGGCCATTCGCGGAGTACAGGGCATCAAAGAGGTAACTTCGGAAGCTCAAGAGGGATCGGGGCAGATTTCTATTGAGTTGGTTGTGGGTACCGATCGGATGAAAACCTACCAGGATATTGATCAAGCAGTAAACAGGATTCGAACCTTTCCCGATAATATTGAAGAACCGGAGGTACAGCTCCAAACCAATCAACAGGAAGTGATGACGATTGGTATTTATGGGGACGTAAATATTTGGACGTTGCGCCGCCTGGCTGAAAATCTGCGTGATCAGCTCCTCAGCAATGAAGAAATCACCCAGGTTGATATTGGAAATGTCCCTGATTATGTAACACACGTTGAAATTCCGCGGGAACGCCTGCGTGAATATGGGTTGACACTGGGGGATGTATCCAACCTGATCGCCCAATCCAGTGAAGATATCCCCGCCGGAGCAATTGAAACCAGCGCGGGTGAAATACTGCTTCGAATGCAGGAACGAAAACAGTGGGCTGATGAATATGGAAATATTGAACTGATTGCATCTGAAACCGGCAGTAATGTTACTCTGGGGGATATCGCTGAAATTACCGATGGTTTTGAAGAAACCGGATTCCATGGTGAATTTAACCGACAACCTACCGTAGATCTGGAAATTTATCGAATCGGGAGTCAGTCCCCTCTTGCAATTTCGGAAGCGGTCGTCAATGTGCTGGAACAGGCTGAACCCAACTTTCCGCCGGGTGTTCAGTACCGAATTGACAGCAGCGCCGCCGAAGATTTTGAAGAACGAGTCTCCCTCCTCATGGAAAATGGCGTTTTAGCCATCCTGATTGTAATGGTGATACTGGCGCTGTTTCTTGAATACCGTCTCGCCTTTTGGGTGATGATGGGTATGACCATCTCCTTCGTTGGTGCCATCCTATTTCTTCCGCTTGCCAATCTCAGCATCAATATGATATCGATGTTCGGATTCCTTGTGGTTCTCGGTATTGTTGTTGATGATGCGATTGTAGTTGGCGAGAATGTTTACGAATTCAGGGAGCGCGGAATGAGCTTTCTTGATGCCGCCATCGAAGGTGCTAAAGATATGGGGCGGCCGGTTACGTTTGCGATTCTGACCAACATCATTGCGTTTGTCCCCCTTCTGTTCATGCCAGGCGTAACCGGTAAATACTGGTGGCCGCTGCCCGCAGTTGTCATTATTGTATTGGCTGTTTCACTGTTTGAGGCATTGTTTATCCTCCCGGCTCACCTTGCTCACAGTAAGAAAAAAGAGCGGTTCAAAATTGGGAAACTGATTCATAAATATCAGCAGGGGTTTGCCGATCGATTCAATCACTTTGTTAACACCAAATACAGAGGATTTCTTGAACTCTGCCTTCGAAATCGATACATCACATTAAGTGTGGCGGTTGCACTTCTATTGGTTGTTGGCGGATATGCATACAGCGATCACATGGGAATGGTGATGATGCCCGAGGATGCTGCAGACGAAATTGAAACAGGCGTCATGCTGCCGGTTGGAACAACACCTACACAAGCCGCAGCCGTAGCCATGGATATCACCGATGCAACCTACCGGATGTTTGAGGAGCACAACCTTTTTGAGGTTGCCCACGGAATCAAAACGAATGTACGGGGACAGAGTTTTATTGATGTCGAGATTGTGATGAAAAATCCCGATGAACGTGACATGACCGCCCAGGAAGTGATTGAGCTCTGGCGCGATCAAATTGGAGACATTCCCGGAGTGGATCAGATGACATTTGAAGCTGAACGCGGACCCGCCGGATATTTGCCAGATATCAGTGTGGATTTGAGCCATTCGGACATTGAAGTTCTAGAGGCTGCAAGTGAAGCGTTTGTAGAGCGAGTGGAGCAATTCACAGAAACCCGCGATGTGAACGACAACTACAATCGTGGAAAAAC
>CAYRDO010000120.1:0-12213 GCA_964422985.1 uncultured Rhodohalobacter sp.
GGCGGGCCTGAATACATGTTCAAAACACTCCGTGGCGATATCTATATCCGTAAACAATAGAATTGATGCCCTAAAAAACCTGACAGTGATCTTCTAAGCTTTCCTGAAGATGCTGTCGGGTTCTTCTAAACTACTGTAACGATTCACCTCTTTACTCGTCTCATTAACAGACGAAGAAAATTCAAAATCGAGATTCTCTGATGCTCAAAACCCGAACTATATCTGTACTTTCTCTACTAGCTCTCTTTTTAATAGCGCCATTAACTTTTGTGAACGCACAGGATGTTTCTACTGCGGAAGCGCCGCAAGACAGCGCAGCTTCAAAAACCCGTTCTCTGCAGGCCTTTCGGGTTGCTTCGGATGATGCAATCGAATTAGACGGAAAACTCGATGAGGAAATCTGGCAACAGGCTCCCATTGCTTCGGGTTTTACACAACGCGTCCCGGATGACGGCAGCCCGGCAACGGAGAAAACGGAAGCCCAAATTATCTATACAGAAGATGCAATTATTATCGGGGCCCGGGCGTATGATTCTTCGAGGGATTCGGTAGCCGCCACACTTTTTCGGCGGGATGGCGACGGTTACAGCGACTGGTTTTACGTAACGATTGACAGCTATAATGATAATCGAACCGGGTTCTCGTTTGCAGTCAACCCAAAAGGAGTTCGGAAGGATATACTTCTTTATGATGACAATAATGAGGATCTCCGCTGGGATGCCGTTTGGGAAGCAGAAACTTCTATCGATGAGGAAGGATGGACGGTTGAGATGAAAATTCCATTGTCGCAGCTTCGGTTCAGTCCGCCAAAAAATGGGGAGGAGACAGAATGGGGAATCAATTTTCAACGGCGAATTGCGCGGAGTGAAGAGATCTCTTTTTGGGCTCCCACACCTCAGCAAGAATCGGGGATTGTTTCCAGATTTGGTCAGTTGGAAGGCATCAAAGAACTGGAATCTCCGCGTCGTCTTGAAGTGAGTCCGTACCTGTCTTCAAACCTTGCACGAACACCCGGCGATGGCTCGAATCCGTTCTACAATCAAACCGATTTGGGAGCCTCCGTTGGGGCCGATATCAAATATGGACTGACATCCGATTTGACATTGACCGCCACCATCAACCCGGATTTTGGCCAGGTAGAAGCCGATCCCGCTGTCATTAATCTGAGTGCATACGAAACCTATTTTGAAGAACAGCGCCCGTTCTTCCTGGAAGGAAATGAGATTTTTCAGTTCGGTCGCACTAAGACTTTCAACACATTTGGCAATCCCATCACTTTCTATTCCAGGAGAATTGGACGAGCCCCCCAGGGAAATCTGGACAGCTATAACAGCTATCGTGATGAATCGATTTACGATCCCGACAATGTGGGTGACGTCTACACAAATGCACCGGATCAAACCACCATTGCGGCTGCGGCAAAAGTGAGTGGAAAGACACAATCAGGATGGTCCATTGGCCTGTTGAATGCGTTCACGACCAATGAATCGTCCCCTTATCAAATTGATCAAAATCGGGCATCGGGTGATTTTACAGTCGAGCCAGCCACAAACTACCTGGTAGCCCGAACCAAGAAAGATATCAACAATGGAAACAGTGTTTTTGGAGGTTTTTTTAGCGCGGCAAATCGGAATGTAAATGGCACTTATTTTGAGGATTTCCTGCATTCCTCAGCTTACCTCGCAGGGGTAGATTTTGAACACAATTGGAACGACCGCGATTGGACTGTGAGCGGGACTTTCTCCGGCAGCCAGGTGAATGGATCAACAGAAGCAATTGAACAAACACAAAAATCACCCGCCCGGTATTACAATCGTGTGGATTCTGATAAGTTATCTCTCGATCCTGACAAAACCAGCCTTAGCGGATTTGCAACCGAAGTGAGTCTTCAAAAATCGGGAGGCGAACACTGGCGCTCGTCACTCACTTATTCTGAAGTAAGCCCGGGGTACGAAGTCAATGATCTTGGTTTTGAAAATCGGGCGGATTACCGTTCTGCTGCCGGAGCACTGTTTTACCAAGAATCGGATCCATCATTCCTGCGCTTTTACCAATTCTGGACGTTCGAAATGTTCGCATGGAATTACGACGGGGATATGATTGGTAATTACTACAACACCGGTGGATTTATGCGCTTCAACAATCTTTGGACATTCAATTTCAATCTTAACGCTGCCGGCAAAAGCATTAACGACAGGTTGACTCGCGGTGGACCTGTAGCCGCTCGACCGGCTGACTGGAATTTCAATTTCAACATCCGGTCTGATCAAACAAAAAAAGTTTCCTATGGTTTGGGTGGATTTTACCGAAATGAATTCACGGGTTACGAATTCGATCGCCGCTTTTGGGGATTCATCCAATTCCGCCCGACCTCGTATATTCAACTCGAAATTTCACCTGAGTACGGTTGGGAAACGGAAAGCGATCAATATGTAACAAGCGTTGAGGATATGATGGCTACCAATACCTTCGGCAACCGGTATGTTTTTGCGGATCTCGATCAAACCTATCTTTCTACAAGCATTCGCTTGGACTGGACATTCACACCTGATATGAGTCTCCAGCTTTACGCACGCCCATTCATCAATTCAGGGAATTTCTACAACTTTAAAGAGTTTACCACTCCTCGAAAATTCAACTTTGATGTGTATGGACAGGATGCCGGAACCATCTCTTATTCTGAATCTGATGAAGAATATACCGTCGATCCTGACGGCGCCGGGACAGCCGATTCGTTTACCATCTCGCAGAGCGATTTTAACTTCCGATCTATCCAGGGAAATACCGTTTTTCGATGGGAATATCGCCCCGGCTCAACATTGTTCCTCGTTTGGCAACATGACCGATCCAGCAATGGTCCGCAGGATGATTTTCGGTTTAGCCGTGATTTCAGAAATCTGTTTGATTCCGAACCTACCAATATTTTCCTGGTGAAACTGAGCTATTGGTTTGGATCATAAGTTCGAAAAAAATGCCCTTTCAACACACCCCTAAATCTCCTCTCAAGAGTGGACTTCTATTTACTCCGGCTTCTGGAAGACAATGTAAAAGTATCTTCCTCTCTCTTCGGCCGGGCTGACGACCTCAAAACCAACATTCTCAAGTTCTTCAATAACGGTTTCCGGAGTTACTCCATGCTGGCTGCCATCAGCTCTCTCGCCCGGTTCTGCTTCCTCGCCGCGGGGTTCAAAATCGATAATGGCCAGTCGTCCGCCCGGTTTTAAGGATTGAAAAATACTGGCATTCATCAAGGGCGGATTTCCGATATGATGATACACCCGACGCAGGTAGATGCCGTCAAATGTCTCTTCAGGTAAGTTGGTTCGCTCCGGGTGGCCTTCCAATACGGTTACATTTTCTACATCAGATCCCTCAATCGCTTCCCTGAGTTCTTCAAGTGAATCTTCTCCAAGTTCTGTACTGTACACTTGTCCGGTGGGGCCAACATGGCCGGCAATTGCCAGGGTTTGATCACCTTCACCCGCTCCGATATCCGCTACAACCGAGCCTTCCGTGAGCTGCAATTCATCGATCAGCCATTCGATATCCGCTGAGTTTTGCTGGGCTGTAACACATGCTGTCAGCATCACTCCAAACAACATAAAAAGTAAGCAGTACTTAGTCCCGATTCTGGGTAATGACTTGAAAGTTTTCATGAGAAATTTTTTTATGAAAGTTTTACTTAAAATCTCAAACAGGACTGTATCCTAATCTATTCCCAACAATTATCAAAAAAAGTATTATTGATCACGCTTGTAGATCTTTCCGTCTTTCATCACAAACTGAATATTTTCTAACAGACTGATATCCTCCAATGGATCTCCCTTTACTGCAATCATATCCGCCCATTTCCCACGCCTGATACTTCCTCCATTCTTCTCAATCCCAATCAATTCTGCAGCCCAAATCGTGGCTGATCGTATGGCATCAATCTTGCTCATCCCTGTATCCACCATCATCTTAAACTGTTCTGCGTTTCGGCCATGGGGATACACGCTTGCATCCGTGCCAAACGCCATTTTCACTCCAGTCTGATATGCTTTTGTGAAACGAGTCATATAATTTCTAAATTCTTCTTCATTGCTGTCAGCGAGCTGTTTGTCTGAGTAATCTTCATTGATCTCGATGAGATCATATTGAGCCGACAGCAGGTCCATCACCAAGAAAACATCTCGTTCCTTCATACGCTTAATGGATTCTTCATCTAAAAAGAATGCGTGTTCAATGGAGTGAACTCCTGCTTCGACAGCATTCAGAATTCCATCCTTTCCATGGGCATGAGCAGCCACTTTAAATCCCCGTTTTCCGGCTTCATCAACGGCTATCTTCATCTCTTCTACACTGTACGACGCTGCTCCGGGAATACTTTCGGGAGTTCCAAATCCACCGGTGGCCGCTATTTTGATCAGGTCCACACCATGTTTGATGTGAGTTCTAACTGCTTTTCTGATTTCATCCTCTCCATCCGCAACCATATTTGCCCCGGCCACTACACTGTGTTGCGGACCGATCCAGTTACCCCAGCTTCCATGTCCGCCGGTCATAGTGATTATGGCTCCACTTACATACATTCGCGGGCCGTCAACCCATCCACTATTGATGGCGTCTCTCAGGGCCACATCGGCATAAAACGGATCTGATACATTACGAACCGTTGTAAAGCCCGCTTCCAAGGTTTTTTTGGCGTTTACAGTTCCTACAATTCCAAAAGCAGCGGCCGGATATGTCCAATGATCAAACGCTTCTCCCATGTAAGAATTATCACACAGGTGCGTGTGAACATCCATTAGGCCCGGCAGAACGGTATAACCAGACAGATCAATGATATTTTCAAAACTGTCTTTATTAGCATCTTCCTGAATCTCTTGAATAATTCCGCCTTCGATTGTAATCATTACATTCTCGAGAAAGTTTCCGTCTTCAACATCGAGAAGCTTTCCGGCAAAAATGTGCTGAGAGGAATTCTGTGCTTTAATCAGGATAGGGATAGCAAGAAGAAGCAGTAAACTGCAGACGAGTTTTTTTAAGAGGGTGGGCATTGTGTTCTGATTTTCTCCAAATAGCACAATTCGGAAATCAGAAACAAGTATTTGCTTCATTAATTACAGTAGCAGTAATCAAAAAAGTGAGTGTAGCTTTTCAACAGACATCTTCTCAAAATCATCAATTACCAAATCAGCTCCGTCAAATTCGTCCGCCGTATGAGTCGTCGCTACTGCCACCACTTTCATCCCGGCGTTGAGTCCCGCTTTTACTCCAGCTACTGAATCTTCAAAAACCACGCATGATGTCGGTTCCACACCCAATTCATCCGCCGCTTTCAGATAGATTTCAGGATCAGGTTTTCCATTGCTCACATGAGCCGAATGCAAAAATGCATCGAAATAGTGACGAAGATCGAGGCTGTCCATAATGAAATCCAAATTTTCGACCGGAGCCGAAGTTCCAACAGCAGTTTTGATATTTCTTCGCTGAAGCTCATCTAAAAAATCCAGTAACCCACTTACCGGAGCCACGTCTTCTTTATACAGATCGCGGAATATTGCCTCCTTTTCATCCGCCCATTCTTTGCCTTTCTCTTCAGTGTATTTGTCTCCAAAAATGTAGGGAAAAATTTCATGGTTGGTCCGTCCATACACATTGTCTTTCAATTCCTGATCGGTAATGGATATATCATGCTTATCAAGAAATATCTTAAATGCTTTTTTGTGATAAGGATTGGTGTGAACGATGACGCCGTCCATATCGAATAGTGCAGCGATGGAGTTTTGGGGTTTAGACATTGTGGGTTTTTAACTGAGAAGGTATTTAATCTCCGATTCGTTTTAAAACAAGATATTTACTTGAGAATAGGAATGAAAACCACAGAAACACAGAACTCTCAGAAAATTCTGTGCTTTTCCGTGCCTCTGTGGCAATTTTAAAATCTATCTTGTGCTTCGGTTTTTCCAATTACGGCCTGAGGGTCGTTTTTTCCTCTTCTTACGCCGGCCTTGGTTTGAAGGTCTTCGATTGTTTTGTGATCCGGACGAATTGCCGTTCACTGTTGCAAACTCATGTTCGTCCATCACCGGAATCTGTTTCCCGATCAGTTTTTGGATATCGCGAATGTACGCTCGCTCAACGGAATCAACAAAAGACAATGCGGTTCCGTCTGATCCCGCTCGACCGGTTCGGCCGATTCGGTGAACGTAAGTCTCCGGCTCATTTGGCACTTCGTAGTTGATCACATATTTCAACTCATCCACGTCAATTCCCCGGGCTGCAATATCGGTTGCCACAAGTACCCGCGTTTTCTGATCTTTAAAATTGCCCAGTGCCCGCTGACGTGCCGACTGTGATTTATTCCCGTGAATCGCCTCAGCATTAATATTCTGCTTATTCAGAAGTTTTACCACATTGTTGGCATTTCGCTTGGTTCGCGTAAATACGAGAGCGGATTCAATTCCTGCATCCTGCAAAATATCAATCAACAAAGCTTTTTTATTCTTTTTCTCAACGAAATAAACACCTTGTTTGATGGCATCCACGGTAGGAGATTCCGGCTCAATCTCTACTTTTGATGGGTTATGCAGAATAGAGTTTGAGAGTTTCACGATCGCCCGCGGCATCGTAGCTGAAAAGAAAAGCGTTTGATGCTTCTTCGGCAGAACTTTCCGGATTCTTTTGATGTCGTGAATGAAACCCATATCGAGCATTCGGTCGGCTTCGTCTAACACAAAAACTTCAACATCTGAGAGCGAAATATGTCCCTGGTTCATCAGGTCGAGCAGTCGTCCGGGAGTGGCCGTGAGGATATCCACGCCTTTGTTCAGTTGTTTTACCTGGCGTTTCTGGCTTACTCCGCCGTAAACAACCGTGTTGTTCAGGCCTGTGTATCGCCCATAATTTTTAAAACTTTCGTCAATCTGGATGGCCAGTTCCCGCGTTGGGGTTACCACCAGGCTTCTGATTTTTTTCTGTCCTCTTTTCTGTGGATTGGCTGCCAGGTTCTGTAATACAGGGATTGCAAACGCGGCCGTCTTGCCGGTTCCTGTCTGTGCACTCGCTAAAAGGTCCTTGCCTTCAAGGGCAATGGGTATCGCTCTTGATTGAATTTCTGTGGGGGTAGAATATCCTTCTTCGTTTAGAGATCTAAGGATGGGATCTGTGATATTCAATGATTTAAATGACATAATATGTATAAAATGAAAAAGCCCGGCTTTAACATTTAAAGTCGGGCTAAGAAATAAATGAGCCTTAAGGTACGGATAATAATGGTGGGGAGTACTATTTAGTTTTTCTGTTCATCTGATATGTAATAGCAGATTAGGAAATCCGTTTCTATGTGTATAAATTGATAAATAATACACATAATTAACACTTACGGTCGTGAGAACAAACATTGTTATTGATGATGATTTAATGGATGAAGCATTGAAAGTCAGCCATTTAAAAACCAAGAAAGATGCTGTTGAAGAGGGGTTAAAGTTGTTGGTACAGCGAAAGAAACAGGAGAATATTAAAGACCTGCGTGGGAAATTGAAGTGGAAAGGGGACCTTGAAGACATGAGGACTAACAAGAAGTGATTTTAGTAGATACAAGTGTATGGATTGATTACTTCAACGGCGTCAAAAATGATCAAACAGACAGCCTTGATGATATCCTCTCCAATCAGTCCGTTTTAATCGGGGATATTATTCTTACCGAAATTTTACAGGGTTTCGATAGCGATTCCGACTTTCAAAAAGCAAGAGAAGCTCTTGATCCATTAGACTGCGTTCATCTCGGTGGAAAATCACTTGCGGTAAAAGCAGCTTCCAATTTTCGTTATTTACGATCAAAAGGAATCACCATTCGCAAAACGGTAGATATGCTGATTGGAAGTTGGTGCATCGAGCACGAAGTAGAGCTTCTACACAACGACAAAGATTTTGACCGGATGGCTGAGGAATTGTCTTTGACGGTTTATGGGGAGTGAGGTAAAAAATGATTCTTGGTTAAATTATAAGAGTACTAAAATATTGTTAACCATTCAGTGCGAAGTACTATTTCTCTATTTTTTTTCTTGCCATGTGGAGACAAGAAAATCAGCCATTGATCCAGCTAAATTTACTGCCAGTGCTGCATGTCGCTCAGAAGGTTTAACAGTTGTACGACCTTTTCCATGTGCATCACTAAGTTTGTTTCTAATTGCACCTAATCCTTGAACTACAGAGTGACAACCGCCTAAGATTTGTTTAAATAATTCCTCTTGATGCTGTTCTGGAGCTAAATTTAATTGTTTAGCCGTCAGTTTATATAGTTTTGGTAAATCTGAGCTATCATCATACTCGGTATTAGCTTCATCAAGAATATGTTTGCAAACAGTTTCTAATAGTGTTCTAGCTGATGTAATAGCTGCTTCTGGATCACTTAAACGCCTCTTCCTTGCTTTTCGCCATGCTTCATATACATGTTCAGTATCAAATGACTCTAAGATTTCATTAACGTCATCATCATGTGGTGCATTTTCTATACTTAAATTTTCAAGTTTATCTAAAAGAGGAGTAAATTCTTCATAAATATACTTTCGTCTTTCTTTGTAGCTAGGAAATTTTGGTTGTATAAAGTTCCAAAACTGAGAAATACTTCTACAAGATTTTACGAATCTTGGCAAGTAGTTTTCGATTTCATTATCGTGAACTAAATTACGACGCAGCTCCTGAAAATCTTTATTTTCTGGATTTCCTCCAGTAGCACGATCTATTAACATATGCATTAAGACCTCAGATTTTTCAAGCCTAGTCATTTTATCAAATTCATACATAAGCAATTAATTTTTTAGCCAACTCAAACTCATCTACAGCTTCATAATCTGATTCAGTTCTTCTTGTAGTAACTAAAACTCAGTTCATCAAGAAAATCGCCAATTGGCTGTACAGAATGGCAGTCAGCAGAGAGATAAAGTTTCCAATCAAAAAATAATCATTGGAAACACTGCTGCTTCTCTGGAAACGGGTTCCGATTTTTAAGGCTCCAAAAGCAATGACAACCTGTGGATAACCCAGAACCAGGCCAACGATAAGAAAAAGTCGTTCTAAAATTCCTTTTAAAATAGATCTGCCGCGCTTCTCATCTGACTTTAATTTTCTGCTGACAATATGGAATACCCCGTTGATGATCCCTTCCATCATTAGATATGAAAGGACAAGCCAAAACCAGTTCATGACGATATAGTTTTGATGGTTGTTCTAATTGACTCTTTCAAGAGATTGTATTCGTGAATCATGAGAGTTTTACGGCGCCTGTAAATTTGAGACCGGTCTTTACCGTGTTTTTCTCCAACTTCCTGATCATTAGCATTTTGTATCATGTCTAAAATGAGGGCGAAATCATCCTTCTTCCATTTTTCAGTGATGCTGTCTAACACCTCAAAAAGTCTGTTTAATTGTTCAGATTGTTCTTTTACTCCCAAGCTAAAGTTAAACCGTTTCCGATCTCTTTTTTTTGCTGTTAGTTTTTCTCGGGCCTCGGTTAAGCCCTTGCCCAACATTCCATAGGATGTCTCTTGGTTGATCTCGGTCTCAATTTTTCCAAAATGAAGTACATAGTGCAGTTTAAAATCCAGCTCTTTAGCCAGGCGTTGTTCTTCGAAATAAAAGAGAGTTTCAATCCCTGATGTAAGCGACTTCGTTACTCCCTGAAATTCATCGCCTAAGGTTACTGTATAGGGAGAAAGCGTTTTATCCCTCAGATTTTCATTAGCAGAATGAACCAGCTCTTTAAGATTATTCCCCAAATTCTCAGGTTCGTAATCACTGCTTCCAATTACGTCCCCCATCAGGATATAATATTTGTTTTTCTGTTCAGGCATGCCAAAATATATAATTGATGCAAATATTTTGCAACTAGCTTATTTGATGTAAATTTAATGCATCAATGAGGTTTGTTGCAGTGGAGGCAGCAGAAAACATCGGAATCAGGTAAGTTCCATTAAAGACCTCCAAGGTTTTAGTACGTGTTTAGAGATAAAAGAACCTTTAAGCGTGCGATAGCTCCTTGAAGCGTTATTTTTTGACATTTTCGAGACGCTTGAAGGATTCCGGAAAAGCACCGGAAACGCTTCAAGGTCAGTTTTCAATCACTAAACACGTACGGTTTTTAAAAAACCTTAGAGATTTTTATTCCTTCTCCGCCAACTCAAACTCATCCGTAGCTTTCGTAATCTGGTCCAACTCCTCTTCTGAAAGCGTAAAATCCATCGACCCGGCGTTGTCTTTTACTTGCTTCGGATTTCTTGCGCCGACCAGTACACACCCCATTCCGGGTTGGTTGGCAGTCCAGTTAATCACGAGCTGGGCCAGCGTGGCGTTGTGCTGCTCGGCAATCGGACGGATTTTGTCGAGCAGATTATTCACACGTCGGATGTTTTCGTCGGTGAAGTATTTGCTGTCTTTTCGGGTATCGTATCCGGTGAATTCGTAGCCGGGCGTAATTTTGCCGGTCAACAAACCACGTTGCAGCGGACTATAGGGCAGGATGTGCATCCCGTTTTCAATGGCTTGCGGAACCACGTCTTCTTCAATACCCCGTTTAATCATGCTGTACGGAACCTGGTTCGATGCCAGCTCAATCGTCTTCAGTGCTTCGTCTACCTGATCGGTATTGTAATTACAAACACCGGCGGCTCGTACTTTGCCTTCGTCAATCAGTTCCTGCACGGCTTCCATCGTTTCGGCGATCGGCGTGGTACCGTCCGGCCAGTGGATTTGGTAAAGATCAATCGTATCGATTTGCAAGCGCCGGAGGCTGTCTTCGCATTCTTTTTTTACGCGCTCTTTAGAGGCCCACTTGTAGATATCCAGTGGATTTCCGTCATCATCCTGACTGGTAAAATGAAACTCGCCATCTTCAGACTCCCAGTTGAGTCCGTACTTAGTGAGAATTTGGTAGCTGTCACGAGGCCGATCTTTCAGCGCTTTGCCGATCAGTTCTTCACTTTTTCCATATCCGTATACAGCAGCCGTATCGATGGTGGTGATGCCGAGATCCACGGCGGTTTGCACGGCTTTGATTGCATCGTCTTCATCCGCGCCGCCCCACATCCATCCGCCGATGGCCCATGCGCCAAACGCAATTGGAGTTACTTTGATATCTGAATTTCCGAGTTGTCTGAGTTTCATATGCCTCTATATTTTTTGATGATGTCGTTCTTGAGTTAACTCGTTCCAAAGCTCCTGCTTCGGAATGGTAGATGGAAGCTCTTCTTCTCATCAGAAGAAACCTGAGTAGAAGCGGAGCTTCAGTCATCGCGATCCGAAGGAGACCTTCGGATCGAGTAAAATTCCCCCTTCGAAAGGAGAATACAATCTAAGACTTTTCACACCCGTTTTCAGTGAAGCATTGATTTTAATAGACATACCCGATTCCTGATTGTTATTTTCAGATATGAGTAAATCACCCAATCTAACCATCCAGCCGAAAATTCGATTTTATGGAGATCTACTTGATCTGGTATCGGGAATTGATCCGGATCAAAGAATCATCGAGCGATCTCTTTCGGAGCCGACTTCAGTAAAAAATTTGATTGAGGGATGCGGTGTTCCTCATACCGAAGTGGATGTTATCCTCATGGACAATGAACCCGTTAGTTTCTCATATAAAGTCACCGGATATGAACGCATCAGTGTGTACCCATTTTTCAATTCGTTTGAAATTCCAACCTCTGAACGGCTTCAAGTGCCAAAAACAGAGAATCTACTGTTTGTGGTGGATGTGAACCTCGGGAAACTCGCCAAACATCTGCGGCTAGCCGGATTTGATACAGTCTACTTCAATGATGCAACAGACTCTGAACTCATCAAACAGATGGAAGAGGAAAATCGAATCTTGCTCACTCGGGACCGAAAACTTCTGATGCGAAACACTGTGAAAATAGGATATCTGCCGCGATCGGATAATCCAACCGATCAACTGGAAGAGGTATTCAAACGGTTTGATCTGTTTGATGAGATTCAACCTTATACACGATGCGTGAATTGCAATGGAATGCTGGAAAATGTTTCTAAAGAATCGGTGATGGATCAGCTGGAACCCCTCACAAAAAAGTATTTCGAGGAGTTTTCTCAATGTCCCGATTGCGGGCAGGTGTATTGGAAGGGATCACATCGAAATCGATTGAATTTTACTTTAGAGCGATTACTAAAACTTTGATTTTCGCGATCATCCAACTACGGAATAGGGGCTAAAGC
>CAYRDO010000121.1:0-12104 GCA_964422985.1 uncultured Rhodohalobacter sp.
TTTATTGAGGCGGTCGAACTTAAACCAGGGTTGAGCCCCGACAAATCCGCCTGCGATGGCTGTTAAAAGTAAAAATAGATTTAAAATCCACATGCTTTGAATGTATTTTTCAACATGATATGTTACTAACCCAAACAGCGAATTGCAATCCGTATTAGTACATGGAAAAACGATATAAACCGGTTTCTGTTGATGTTTCTAATTCCGATAAAATCCTGAAAATTGAGTGGGCTGACGATCACACTTCTGAATTTTCTCTATTCGGTCTTCGTAAAAATTGTCCGTGCGTAGAATGCCGCGGAGGACACAGCCAAATGGGGCGCTTTGAACCTCAGCTATTTCTCGTTGAACCCACACGTACCTATAAAATTGTATCTGCTGAACAGATTGGAAACCACGCCCTTAAAATCACCTGGAACGACGGACACAGCTCCGGTATGTATCGCTGGGATCTGCTCCGCCATATGGATGAATCTGTTGAAAAACTGAAAGAAGAATCAGAAGATTAATAAAGCCAAGATTCACCACGAAAACACAAAATAAGTAAAGCCCGAAATTAAGAATTTTATGCTTTCGTGAATTTGTGGCTTAAACTTCTTTCAAAGGGGGTTATGACTTTCTGAGCAAACCTACCAAGCCAACAACTGTGCCCACAGCCCCTCCAATCAGCATCCACATAGCCCCGCTGCTGGGTGAGCCTGTAAAAAACTCTTCAACTTCTGAGCCGAGTGATTGATATTCCTGCCAGCCAAAAAAGAGTAGTAAAAGTCCCGCAATAAATAGTCCCGCTGAAATTGCTTTTTTCATAGTAGTTAACCTGAGTTGTTGTTTTTTGATTGGTAGTAATCTTCCCGAGCTTCAAGAAGCTTTAAAATTCGCTCCATACTTTTTTTCTTTTCAACGATATCCCGTGTATAGTAAACCGTTGAAATGATGACGAATATCCATGAACCGATTCCCAGCCAAAGGCTTACATTATTTGCAGTATTTCCGTATTGGATAAAATGATACACACTTATAAATGAAAAAATAAGGATCGAAAATATGACAAATATTCCCATCGTTTTGGCTTGACGAAGGCCTTTCTCGGCAACTTTATTATACTTGCCCTCTTGCAACCACTTTTTTTCTTTATACTTAAAGTAATGGTGGAATTGATTAATCTCTTCCTTAATCATCGCCGTAAAAACATCATCTTTTGTCATAGCTGCCCGTGATTAAGCATGACTGATATTTATACATAACAATACTAATTTGAGCGGTTAGGTTCCACATAATTCAATCTATCTGATGAAAAAACATACTTATACGGCTTCTTTAATTTGGACTGGCAATTTGGGTGAAGGAACAACTACTTATCAAGCGTACAAACGCGATTATACAATTCGTATAGATGGTAAACGGGATATCAAAGGGTCATCGGATCCATCATTTCGGGGAGATAGAAACCGGCACAATCCGGAAGAGTTATTCATCGCTTCAATCTCATCCTGCCATATGTTATGGTATCTTCATCTCTGTTCGGTAAATGGAATAACAGTTGTGGACTATCAGGATCAGGCCACCGGGTTGATGGTTGAAAAGGAGGGAGGGGCCGGACATTTTGAGTCCGTGACGTTAAAACCGGAAATAGTAATACTGGAATCAGATAAAAAAGATCTCGCCAACGAACTGCATCAAAAAGCCAATGAGAGGTGCTTTATCGCCAACTCATGCAATTTTGAGATAGAGCATGAGCCGGTTATTTCCGTCAAGGTTGATTAAACAGCTTGCAACTGCCCATCAAATTGGATCCACCCGTTTTTGTGATGAATCGGCTTGAATAAATTTGGATGTAAAATCTCTCCCAAAATACGTGTGGATTCATAAATGGTTGGTCCGGGCCGATTGAAATATCGATTACCGTCCAAAATATACACGTCATCATTCTGAACGGCTTTGATGGATTCCCAGTCTTCCTTTTGAGTAAGTAGCTGCATTTCATTCAATGTCTGGTTAATGTCATAACCACAAGGCATCATCAGAATCACATCAGGATTTTCATCTACGACATCTTCCCAATCAATCCACGGGGAATGTTTACCCGGTTCTGACAGAAGATAGTCACCCCCAACAATTTCGAGCAGTTCTGGAATCCAGTTTCCGCCGGTCATGAGGGGTTCAATCCATTCCAGACAAGCTACACGTTTTACCGGTTCACCAATCACTGTATTTCGGATGATGTCCATTCGTAATCGGAGTTCTTTTACCAACTCGTTCGCTTTTTCATCAGCATCAAGAGCTTCCCCGATGGTTTTAATGGACTGGTAAATTTCAGATAAGTTTGTGGGAGATAAAGAGATCACTTCTGGATCCTTGCCGCAATATCTATGCACCGCTGATTTTACATCATCAAACGAAACCGCACAAACTTCGCAATGGTCCTGAGTAAATACGATGTCTGGATTCACTTCAGCCAGCAGGTCCGCTTTTACATTGAAAATGGAGAGACCGTTTTTAAGAAGTGATTTTATGCTTTGATCAATCTCTGAACTATTACCGGTATTCTTTACAGATGAATCTGTCAGTTTTGGAAG
Source organism: uncultured Rhodohalobacter sp. (assembly GCA_964422985.1). Classification (GTDB taxonomy): domain Bacteria; phylum Bacteroidota; class Rhodothermia; order Balneolales; family Balneolaceae; genus Rhodohalobacter. The sequence goes on from CAYRDO010000121.1 coordinate 2,577, forward strand.
ATCTTTGACCGATTCAGGCTGATCACATTCGTGAGACCGACCCACAAGCTGATCTCGAAAACCCAGCTCACAGATAATTTCTGTTGCACTCGGTAAGAGGGAAACGATTCGCATATTTAATGAATTACTTCAATTTGCTATCAAAATAAAATTTCAAGTGCAATCATTCACTGAGTGGCCACAGATCCCAATGAATCTGCAGGGGTAAAGGGTTCAAACGGGTATTCATCAGGTGTTACGATAACGCCGGTGGTCTGCTTGAATGGAAGGTTAGAGTTGGCATTATAGGTTGCTTCCACAAACCAGGCGGTAAATCCCTCCTTTGGAGTGTTAATTTTAACAAAGGCATTTCCGTCTTCAGGGATCTCAAGATTCCTGGCAAGCCAAATACGATCAATCACATATAACCTGAAATCTCTTGCATCGGGATTCCGTGCGTTCCACAGCAAAAGTTCATCCGGCAAATTATTGGGATCCATCTGAATTTGAAAACCGGTTATATCAGCAGTCCAGCTAAATTCCGGAATGGATCGGTTATTGATAACATGATTATAATAGGCGATCAGGCTTTGCGTGGCATCCGTATTCTCCAGCGAATGTCCGGCGTTGGGCACATATCGAAGGTATTTTGGAGAGGGGAGATCTTCCCAATAAAATTGCCAACTGTCCGGCAGGAAAAATTCATCACTGGCGGCATTCATTATATACTTTGGCATATCCAGGCTGTCTAAGTAAGAAAAGGGATCCACGAGTTCAAGCATTCGGTCGTACTCAGCAGAATATTGCCATTGCATGATCTCCTGATCCTCATAATCTTCAATAGCCGGAGACCATTCTCCGTATGCCTGCCAATGATGCTGAAATGAGGGGACAAGATTCAGTAAATCAATTACAACGGGTGCGATAGCAACTACGCGATCATCAAAAATACCGGTTGTCCAGGTAGTCCATCCGCGTTTGGAGGCGCCCGAGACTACGAAGCTGCCAACCGTGGCAGATTGTTGCGTCTGCATGAAATCGGTGATGGTATCCATTGCACGCTGAGCCGCTGCAGTCATGGGAAGCCGGCTCAGCCATTCAGCATCTTCATCTTGTGCACCGCCTTCGAGAAATTTTCGCCAGCCGTACGAGATAATTTCATCCTCAACCCGTTCATCCATCTGCTCATCATTCAAAAATGTAATGGGCTGAAAGGGTACATTATGAAGATCAGCAGTTACAGAATTTGTTGCCAGGGCTGCATTTAAAATCATAGGGTTGACAGATTCCGGGGCCGGATCATCCCGATCTCCGCCGCCAATCCAAAGCAACCCCGTTGAGTGGTCCACTTCGTCGGGAACGACGATTGTCAGCCAATGCCACCACTCAGATTCATCCACGATATCTTCGGTCAGCCAGGTTTGTGATACCATTCGAATCACATAAGCGGTGTAATTATCTTCGTCTATGGTTTTCTCAAGCTCGTATGAGTACGCCGGATCAACTTCAGACAGGTAGGCTTCAAACGGATTTTTTTGTTGTTCTTTCTCCTCAGATGTACAGGAGATAAAGAGAATCAAACAGAGAAGAAATGAAAGTGAAAGACCACTTATGTTTTCTCTTATTGTTGAGAATAGATAAGTCATTTACTGATTAGTTTTATATGAATGGCTTTCCAAATGATGTGGTAAATAGAGTGAATTAATTCTCATTTTTAGATCTAAAAAAGATAAAATAAGCCGAATAATTATAGGTTTATTACGGCATACAATGTTTAATCTATTATTTTTACAAGATCGTTTTCAAAGAGATTTTCAGGTTTTATATCCATGGTATGAACTTCAATAAAAAACTGAAATACACAAAAAGAAGAAGTGATATAAATATCTTTGATCTTGAAAGTACACTTCAGCGCCCATGAAAAAAGAGATTATTTTTTTACTGACACACAAATATAATAATCAGATATCAAACAATATTCACAAGATTTATAAAGAGAAAGGGGAGAGGGATTTGTATGTACTCACTCATGGAAATGTGGATTTTGGGAACCTCCCGGCTTCGATCTGTTCTTTTTCATTGGAAGATCTGCGATCGTTAAACTTCACATGGCTAAAAGAAAATAAACTTGTTCCCGGAAGCGCTCATTTACCTCTGATTTACTACTTTCAACAATTTCCGGGGTATGACTACTATTGGTTGGTTGAATATGATGTTGAATTTGGAGGGGAATGGAAATCGTTGTTTAACACATACAGAGATTGTGAAGCCGACTTTATCTCGAGTTATATCACACATTATGAATCAGAAAATAGTAGAGATTGGCCTTGGTGGAATATAGATCATCCCCAAAAAATGATTCCAAAATCAGAGAGAGTGCGGTCATTTAATCCGATATACAGAATTTCAAATCAGGCGCTTCGTTTCTTGTTAGATGAATTATCCACAGGCTGGAGAGGTCATTATGAAGTGTTACTTTCAACAATTTTATATCAGAATAATTTTCAATTGTTGGATTTTGGAAACGGTGATTTTTCAAGCCGACGTTACCCAACATTTTATACAAGAAATTTTTTCAAAAAGAGTATGTTTCGTTTTTTTGATTTCTTGAAATTTGGAACGATGAGATATACTCCGCCCATGAAAAAAGTCGGATATAGGAAACTGCTTTATCATCCTGTAAAAGAAGAAAATGGGATTACGAAGTCGAAAGAGCTTTTGCAAAAACTAAAAGAGACAAAGAAAAGACTGACAAAACGGTAAGTCCGGAATGGTAATTGTTCCGAAATCTGATTTTACACACTTTCTACGATCATATTGCGAATATGGAAATTGGTAGGAGTGCTCTTGTAGACAGGTGATTTTTCTTTTGAGGGCCTTCTGTCAATAAAAATTTTTTTGATTTCCTTAATCTCTTTTTGAGATTTTTTTGCATGAATATCGCCGCTTTTAAGAGTCATCAGGAAATCATCGAAAATAGATTTCGTAAAGGTTGATGAAGGATCTTCTGGGGAAGTTTGCACCTTCCGGATTGGATCTTTCGCCACTTTTTCAGAATAATCTTTGTACGACATAAATGAAGATATTTAGATTTTTTATGTATCAACATTTATAGAAGTACAGTTAAAAAGGTGGGGTACCCCTAATTCCAGGGAAGATTTTCCAGGTCAACATTTCCGCCGGTGAGAATAATCCCGATTTTTTTACCCTTTAAATCTACATCTCCATCCAAAAGAGCTGAGATTGGAATGGCACTTGAAGGTTCAATAATGATCTTCATCCGTTCCCACACCCGTCGCATGTCACGAATAATTGATTCTTCGGAAACTGTGATAATGTCATCGACTTTTTCCCGGATGATTTGGAATGTAAGAGAACCGAGAGAGGTACGGAGTCCGTCTGCAATGGTATCGGTTCGCAAAACCGGCTGAATGGATCCGGATTGATAGGATCTGTATGCGTCGTCGGCAAGTTCAGGCTCAGCTCCAAGTACAAGTATGCTTGGTTTGATCGCTTTTGATGCGATGGCGGTGCCGCTCATTAAACCGCCTCCGCCAATCGGGGCAATGATGATATCCAGATCAGGAACTTCTTCAAGCAGCTCTTTTGCTGAGGTTCCCTGACCGGCAATAACATCCGAATTGTTGTAGGGATGAACGAATTTGGCACCGGTCTCTGAGATAATTTGATCCGTCGTTTCCTGCCGTGATTCGATGGTGGATTCACAAAACACAATCTCAGCTCCATAATCACGAACCGCATTCACCTTTACTTTAGGAGCATTTTCCGGCATCACAATGGTGGCTTTATACCCGTTTTTTTTGGACGCCAATGCAACTGCCTGCGCATGATTTCCTGAAGAATGAGTAATAATTCCTTTCTTTCCATCTTCTTTAGAAAGTTGAGAAATCGCATTGAATGCTCCCCGAAATTTAAAAGCTCCGACTTTCTGAAAATTTTCGCACTTAAAGTAGAGCTCAGCCCCGGTCAACTGATTGAAAAAAGTGGATTGAAGAACAGGCGTTTTATGAGCAAATCCGCTTAGTCTTTTGGCTGCTGCTTCTATGTCAGAATAGGAGGGAAGTTTACTCATTAGTAATCCAACCCGGGTTGAGTAATTTTGTAATTCATCTCTTCTTTTGATTCATTTACGATCTCTTCCACATCCTGCAGAAGTTGTTGGGCATCATAAATAATTCCATCTTTGATGGTGTATTTAACCCCGCCAACACGAACGGCTTCATTCTCATCATTCACCTGAACGGCTCCGGTTCCGTAAAGTACTTTCAAGTTTTCCTGCGGATTCTCTTCAACAATCACCAAATCAGCGAGCTTGCCGATTTCAATCGTTCCGAGTTGATCGTCAACACCTAAAACTTCGGCTGCTTTCAATGAAGCTGATTGAAAAATTTCAAGAGGATGAAATCCGGCTTCCCGCATCAGTTCCATTTCACGGATGTAGGCAAATCCGTAGAGTTTATAAATATATCCGGCATCGGAACCCAGAGTTACCGTGCCGCCTCTGTTTTTGTACTCATTTATAAAATTCATCCAAAGTTGATAATTTTTTTTCCACTCAACTTCCTGCTTGGTTCCCCAATTGAACCAGTAGGACCCATGCGCTTCCCGGCTGGGTTTGTAGAACTCCCACAGGGAGGGAATCGTGTATTTTTCATGCCATTCTGCCCGACGCGCTTTCATCAGATCGCGGCTGGCCTCGTAGATGGTAAAGGTGGGGTTGATTTCGAAATTGCGATCCAGTAGCGTATTCATCACATCATTCCAGTGCTTACTGCCGGGCTCTGCCGCTTGCTCCCAGAGCTTGCCGGCTTCCTCAAAACGGTGCTGTTCGTTGCTGTAATTGTAATCAAGAGGATAATCCTGGATGATCTGATCGGTGAAAAGAGCTTCCGGCAGACCGTACCAATGAGTCATTCCTTTTAATCCCATTTCGGACGTGTCCAGCACATTTGCATAGACCACACGGGTTTGTGCGTGATGCGTCATCGAGCCGAGTCCGCGTTGATTTGCTTCATCGAGAGCGGCTTCCCAGATTTCAGGGCGGGCTCCAAAAAACTTGATTCCGTCTGCTCCCTGTTCATCAATCATCTGAACCCAATTTCGTGCCTGTTCGGGAGTGGTAATCGGCTCTTCGGCTCCCATTCCAAACCCGGCGTAAGCAAAAATCCGGGGAGCGGTTATATCATTATTGGCACTTCTCTCCTTGTGATTCAGTGTCCACTCCAATCCGTTAAAAGAGCCCGGTTCACGAATCGATGTAATTCCGTGAGCCATCCAAAGTTTGTACACATATTCCGGTACTGTTCCCTGGGCTTCTCCGCCTGTGTGGGCGTGCATATCAAAAAAACCGGGCAGAACGTACATCCCGGATGCATCAAGTTCTTGTGTATTTTCATCCGCTTCCGGTCGATTTTCTTCATCAATCGGCACTCCGGGATATCCTACGCTTTGAATATTTGTGATTCGATTTCCGGAAATTACAATATCAACCGGCCCCATAGCGGGTGAGCCTGTACCGTCAATCATGGTTGCTCCGCGAATGATCAGTCGATCATAAGGACCGTCACCTTCCGTGCGATCTGGAGCATCGCTCATTTGAGCAAAAAGGGGAGAGGTGCTTAGTAGAATAAGCAGACATATATAAAAGGTTCTTAAAAACATTTTCATGAAGAATTTTAATAAAAAAAGACATTGTATTTTTTGAACCGATATCAAATCTCAAGCCATGGTGAAATTGTAAGCCAAATATGGATTTGTAAGCAGTAAGAAAAATACAATGTCTCAGAGATGGTTAATGTCTCGTAAGATGTTTATTTGAGGATAGAATATAACACACCTTCAGTTTTAAAAAAGAAAAGGGACCGATTTCCTACTCAATCACGTAAAAATTATAGTACCCTCTTTTCGGGCGATTTCCCTCTTCCATCAAAACAGCTTCTCCCCGTAGTGAAATTACTTCTCCTCCCAAAAAGCTTTTTGCGGCTTTGCGTGCAAGCCAGCCAAGTTCACTCAGGATTGAAAATTTCTCAAAATCCTCCGTTCGTGAGACTCTGATCTCAGAATTATCGGTCATCCGCATATCCATAACCCGGGCAAATTCTACGCCGAACGCTTCTGACGAGTTCATCCGGGAAATTCGTTGAACACCGTTTACAGAGAGTTTTCCATTTTCATTTCTCAGCCGGTATCCCACAGTCGTATTTTGGGAAGCATTTTCCGGCAGCAGGTAGTAGAGCAGATCCCAATTTTGTTTGTTTTCCTGGTTTACAAACCGGTACCCGCTGTCAACAATATCCGTGGCGGCACGATCTTGATACGTGTGATCCATATACGCCGTACCACGAACCTTTTTCTCTACTCCATCCACCTGTACAGTACCCTGAACCTCCGCATAGGGAATATGGGTGATGATTCCCACGTCTTCATTCCCGATATGAAAAATTCCATCTCCCCATTTCACGCCTTTATGGATGTTGGAGAAATCAAGCAGGACTTTATATAAAACATCGTGCTTTGTGAATTCTACGTGCACCCTGTGCTGATTCGGAAGTTTGCCTTCAAAATAGATGGTACGTTCATCTCGAAGCCTGAATATGTTTTTTTCCCGATCCTGGATCAGGTAATGGATCGGATACTCTCTCGATACCTGATGAAGTTCTCCGTCCAGATTGTAAATGGACATCTGTACGCCGCTAATCGGATCTTTAAAACTTCCAAAATTCGCCACTGAAAAAGCGATATGAACGGTCATACCGTCATTCAGATAAAACTGGTAGTTCCACATTTCGTTGTAATGGCTCCCTTCCAGGGTTTTTGCCCAGATATCATCATCCGCGACGGGTTCAATTCCTCCCTCGGGATTGGAATATTGGGCCGAAAGTGGAGCATTCAGCAGGAATATCAGCGATATAAAAGTCAGGTAGTTCTTTTTCATCATGTTATGAATAGGTAATGCCAGCGTCTTTGTGATGATATTTTCGTTGAAATAACGAAGTTTCTTGAAAATAGTTGTTCGCCTATCCAACCTGATCATTTAAAAAAGGCAGGATATACAACGATTTCTACTCTATAGAATGATTCTGTGTTCCAAGATTGAAAGGTATTATCGTTTCGCACCAAATGCGATTCGTCACCGTAATGAATTTGTTAATTTTTAAACACGCTTAGGCATCATTAGAAATATAGCCGATACAGGAGATTCACTGACCTGCCCGGTGCAGGAAATACATCTTTGATTCTCGAGAGATGATCTCGATAAGTGGTGTCCAAAAGGTTTGAGCCACTCAATGTTACCGTGTGAAGAATTCCGGAGGTGGAAAATCGATATTGAACAGAAGCACTTAACAGACTATAGCCATCCGTTTTGGTTTCAAATTCGCCTAATCGAGTCTGTTCGTCTGATAATTTATATCGAACTGTTGAAGTAAAGTTACCTTTTGAGAACCGTCCGTAAATGGAACCTTGTAACGGAGGAATCATCGGGAGGGCACGGGTATCGCCGGAATACCCGGTAACTTGTTGTTCTTCTTCACTCACATCCCGTTCTGCAATTGTGTAGGAGAGAGTGCCCCCGAGAGAAAAGTGATTGGTAAGTTGAACATCGGTAGAAAATTCAGTTCCGTAAAACAAAGCCGGCTCGCCCACAAACTGGTAATTATTCAAGGATGGATCAGAAACACTTTGTTCACCTGTATCCCTTGCATAGAGATAGTTTTGGAAATCATTTCGATAACCTGCCAGTTCTGCTGTAAACCGGTTCGATCGATACCGGAAAAAGAGTTCGAGTCCGATGCCCCGCTCGGCGTCCAGTTCGGGATTACCAATTTCGTAGCTGTAAGCAGCGAGGTGAGGACCTTCGGAATAAAGTTCTTCAAGAGATGGAGCACGGAAAGAGTGCATGAAGGTCGATCCTACAAAGAAGTTATCCGTCATTCCATAAATCGCAGAAGCTGAGGTTGCCAGAGCTGAAAATGATCGTTCACGGATCTCTCCGATCTGGTTCGATACGCGTTCCTCTTTTGGTTGAGACAGGACGTATTCAAATCTTGATCCAAGTTCAAAATGTAGGGGTCCGGCATCACCTTCCTGGATGATATAAGCCGCACCGCTATACTGATTGGAATCGGGGGTTCGGGCACCAAAAATGGCATAATCTTGCCACTCTCCCCAAATTCCCATTGAACCGCTGTTAAAAATTCCCCACGCTTTATTATAAACTTTTGCGGATGCGTTTGCCGTTAAATTGCCAAACTCTGTACCGATTGAACCATCGGATTCAAGTTCTACATGATTATAATTGACAAATGAGTATCTAGCTTCTGCCAGTCGGAAGAAGGAGTTGGTAAAGGTTCGCTCCCCACGCAGATCAAATTGAAGTTTCCGCATTTCGATGTCTACGCCGCTTGGATGTCCGCCAAGAGGATCAGGCGGAATGCCATACTCTGAATAATAATATGATGCAGATCCGCCCAAATACCCGTTGTTGCCGATATAGCTAATTCCTGCTGTATTATGTGTATTGCTGAGGGATGAATTTTCAACGGTTCCATCCGGAGTAGAAAAATCTGAACTGGTTCGTCCATTGATGTCCAGGTTCATCGCCAGTTTTCCTAAAGGAATGGAAGCATCCAATGCGCCGGAAGCTTCGTCATTAACCGTTTTCCCTTGCAGGGAAAGAGAACCGGTCATTGAACTGGGCACAGAAGTTGGAATTTGATTTCTGACAACGTTTATCACACCTCCAATGGCATTTGCTCCATACGCCAGGGCTGCGGGACCCCGTGCAACTTCAATCTCTTCAGCTCCCATCGGGTCGATACTCACTGCGTGATCGGCCGATTGTGCAGAGACATCACCCGTTCGTTCACCATCCTGAAGGATCAAAACGCGTTCATCACCCAATCCACGAATTACAGGTCGGCCGGGAGCAGGACCGGAAGACCGTTCATTAAAACCGGGTTTATTATTTAGTGTTTCTGAAAGTGTGGTACCCAGGTTGCGGCGAAGTTCTTCACCCAAAATTTTTGTTGATGCATGCTCTAATCGGGAACCATTTGTACCCTCAGACTGGCCTGTAACTGTTATTTCTTCTCCCATTACAGAAGCAGGTTGAAGTTCGATAGTCATCGGTTCAATGGAATCGGTTACTTCAATTTCCCGGCTATAATCTCTGAAACCTATTCGGTGAACGCTTAGTGTATATGTACCGGTAGGGACATTTTGAAATTGAAAGTTTCCATTTCGATCGGCTGTAATCGCACGGTTTATTTCTTCAAGGTGGACATATGCAAAAGGGACGGGCTCATCTGTACTTCCATCAATAATAGTTCCGCTTATTTGCGCGAATGCCGAATTCATGCCCGTGAAAATAATGAACACAAACAGGATAGCTGAAAGGCTAAAATTTCTTTTCATATTGAAAGATTTTTAAAAGAGGAGCCGGGAAGTGATTTGGCTCCTCCATGAATAAAAATTGAACATTGACAGTTATTCGTGAACTTCTACGACGAAAGGCGACGACGTAAAATC
>CAYRDO010000122.1:0-12088 GCA_964422985.1 uncultured Rhodohalobacter sp.
GTTTTGATTACTGATTTCTTCCAGTTTTTCCTCTCCATTTTAGGCGGTTTGGTAGCTGCTTACGTTGCCCTCCAACATCCCGATGTTGGCGGATTAAGCGGGCTTTTATCACACGAAGCAGTTATTCCACGACTCAATATCTTGCCTGATTTTTCTGATCATTCACAACTTCTAACTCTTTTGATCATCCCATTAGCGGTCCAATGGTGGAGTGTTTATTACCCCGGAGCAGAGCCCGGCGGTGGCGGTTATGTAGCTCAACGAATGTTTGCTGCTAAAAATGAGGATCACTCAATTGGTTCTGTTTTCCTGTTTAATGCACTTCATTATGCACTTCGTCCGTGGCCATGGATTATTGTAGCACTCTGTTCAATTGTGGTATTCCCGGATCTTGATTCGATTCGTCAGACATTTCCGCAAGCTGCCTCAGTGGTAGATCACGATATGGGATATCCGGCTATGCTCACATTTCTGCCTGCCGGTTGGATGGGGCTCGTGATTGCGGCATTAATTGCGGCTTATATGTCCACAATTTCCACGCACCTGAACTGGGGATCCTCTTATTTAGTGAACGACGTTTATAAACGATTTTTGAAGCCCGAAAGCTCAGAAAAAGAATTGGTGAATGTCGGGCGTATCACAACAGTAGTTCTGATGATTCTCGCCAGTTGGCTGGCGTTGATGATGCAGTCTGCTCTCGACAACTTTCAGATTATTCTGCAAATCGGTGCCGGAACCGGACTGATCTTTATCCTTCGATGGTTTTGGTGGCGGATTAATGCATGGAGTGAAATCGCCGCGATGATTATCTCATTCCTGATTGCTCTCTATTTCAGGTTTTTACATGAATCAACCGGATTACCAACTCTCTCAAGTTCAGAAGAATTGTTGATTGGAGTGGGGGTAACCACCTTGGTCTGGTTATTGGTTGCATATACAACTCGACCGGCGAATACAGATACCCTAATCAATTTCTGTAAGCTGATTCGGCCCGGTGGTCCCGGTTGGAAACGCGTTCGCAAACTTGCACAGGAGCGTGGAGTTGCGATGAATGAAATCGAGGATGAGGCATGGCGTGTACCTCAAGGAATTCTCTGTATGGTTCTGGGCTGTCTTGTGATTTACGGAATTCTTTTCGCTACGGGATACTGGATTTATGGAGATACTCTCTTAGCCACAACCTTGACGATTTTAATCGTAATCTGTGCCTACCTCTTGGTTCAGCAGTGGAAAAAATTGGTTGCTATGTCTCCAAATACTGAAGAGCTTCATTCTGAAGAGTAGATTTATCGAATACGTCTCATAAGATTTTGGAAAGAAATCTCCGCTTCAGGGGAGTGCCCGACAATTCGGGTGAGGGGTGTCATATCAATGCACCGAAACTATTGCCGTTGCTCAGGAAGGAGTTCTTCTTCAAAATCTGAGTCGTTTACCCAGCCGGTGTTCATCTCTTCCCCATTCATAAACCGCTCGTAGAAATTCTGATTGGCTCGATCCATATAGGGATAAACATCAAAAACGAACCCGCTCCCTAGTATTCTTGGGTCGTCCTGATCTCGAAGCTCTTGATAGAGTTGCTCTTTCAACTCAAACTTAATTTCAGAATAGCGCAGGTGATCAGCTAAGTTGTTTATACAATCCGGATCTTCCGCAATATTATAAAGTTCTTCAACAGGCCGCTGGCCAAAATTCATTCTCCAAAAATGGTACATCCCATTCGTCGTGCGGTTATCCAGGATATAGGTTTTGGTGGGGCTTCCGTCCGTATTCAAGTAACCCGTTTCGGGATTTCCAGCCGGCCATCGATCTTCTTTAAAATTTCGAAGGTACAGAAAATCACCATTGATGATCCCGCGAATTGGGTATCCCCAATCATACGGTCTACCAATATCATGACGCTCTTTTCCTAACAACACATAATTTCTCCCGGGATCGATTTGTCCCTCTTTATCAGAAAAAAGAATATCGGTAAAGCTCTTTCCTGCGGTAGGCTGCATTCCGGTTTGATCCCACTCAAGTCCTGCAAGTTCAATAAACGTCGGGGCAAAATCTGTAAAGCTAATGAAATCGTCCACCACTCTCCCGGGATTTTGAATCCCATCAGCCCACATGATTGCAAGCGGCATATGGGCAGATCGTTCATACACTTGTCCTTTTACTCTTGGAAATGGCATCCCGTTGTCGGATGTGACCACAACTATCGTATTATCCAGCTCTCCGGTTTCTTCGAGAAGTTGCAGCATTCGCCCCAGATGCTGATCGAAATATTCAATCTCCAAAGCGTAATCCAGCATGTCTGTTCGGATAGAATCACTGTCGGGCCAGAAGTCCGGAACTTCATCAATATCTCTAAGTTCTTTCCCGGCTTTTTCGATGCCCGATTGATACTCATATGCCCGGTGCGGTTCATGTCCGCCGAACCAAAATGAAAAGGGCTGATCGCCCGGCCGCGAATCTAAAAAGACTTCAAAATTAGCAGCATAATCGGTTGAACTAATCGCGGATGTTGGCGGTGTTGTCTTAATTTCATTAAACGGTTTTCCCGCCAGATGCCGCTGTTCACCGTTTGCTGTTTCGGCGACTCCGGGAGCCCACCCCTTTCCGGTACTTCCCACGAAATATCCATTCTCTTCAAGTACTTCGGTAAACACTTTAAATTTCTGTGGAAAATAGGGCCAGTGATTGGCAGCTTCTTCCAACTGCCATGAATTTCGACCGGTCAGAATAATCGATCGTGAAGGCGCACATTTTGGATTTGGAGTGTACGCGCGATTGAAAAGAATCCCTTGATCAGCTACGCGATCAAAAGCCGGTGTTTTAACCCAGTCTGTTCCGTATGCAGATGCATGTGGAAAGGATTGATCATCACTAATCGCAAAAAGTATGTTGGGGCGTTGATGATCCTGAGCAATGAGATCGGTTAGGGCTGTAACAGATAGAATCCATAAAAAGATGAGAAGCTTGAGTAATTTGATCGTTTTTCCATTTATCATCTCTCTCTGCAATTCACTCGTTCCTCAAATTTACACTTTAATTACATCGATATTTCTTCGGAGCAACTCTTTCTCAAATTCCACGGAAATATTAGTATCGGTGATCAACGTGCTAATCACATCCACATCACAAATGTACGAAAAGCTGTGGCGGCCAAATTTACTTGAGTCCGTAATGGCAATCACCTGTTGAGCTCTTTCCACCATAATTCTGTTCAACTGAGCTTCCATCGGGTTCGGGGTAGTCAACCCAAAATTGATATCGAGTCCATCAACCCCTAAAAAGAGTTTATCGAAATAGTAATTGCTAATTGTGGCCTCGGCCTCTGGCCCTACTAAAGAAAAGGATTCTCGTCGAAGCAAACCGCCGGTCAACATCACACTAATCGACTCATGATTTCCAAGTTTCAACGAGAGGTTAATTGCGTTGGTCATCACGGTCAGATTCTTCTTGCCGTTGAGTCGCTGAGCAATTTCCATCGCCGTGGTGCCGGAATCCAGCAGGATTGAATCGCCGTCGTTAATCATCTCAACAGCTTTGGCACCAATTCTCTGTTTCTCTTCCTGATACCGTTGCTGCTTCTCCTCCAAACTTGGATCTTCATACACACTTTTCCTAAGGAGAGCACCTCCATGAGTTCTGTGAACAATCCCTTTTTTTTCTAAAAAATCCAGGTCATTTCGAATGGTTACACTGGATACGTCAAATTTATCACTTAAACTATCAACCCTAACTTTACCATCCTTTTGAATGATTTGGATGATACTATCTCTTCGTTCAACTGTAGATCTCATGTAGCAAATTTTAGATTAAAAAAGTAAAATAGAAAAAAGTCTTCGCTCCAATTCCTTTTTCATATTCTTTTCTTTCTGTCAGAATCTATTAAATCAAGGGCTCAAAACAAAGCTTTTATATGATTCAAATAGACATTTTATAGTTGGGAGAGATTACTCACAACTCTCTTTCAATCACCTGAAGAATTTGTTGAATGCGGGCATTATTTGGATAGATTTCCTGCAAGAGTCTGGCTTGTTCTTCTGCTTTCGCGTACTGCTCCTGTTGCATGTAAAGCGTCAGCAGCCCGTATCGAAAATCACCATTATTTGGTTCCAATTCTATCGCATCAAGATATGCATTTTCTGCGGCTTTAGGCCGACCCAGAGTTTGATTCGCAATCGCCAGGTTATAAAAAACACGACTTTGTTGTGGGATCAGTTCAGATGCCCGTTGGAAATAATCAACAGCTTCTTCAATCCTCTCTTCTTCCGATAACAATAGTGCCAGCGAATAATATGCCTGACCATTTTCCGGTTTCTGCTCGATCACTTTCCTCAATAGTTCTTCCGCCCGATCATTTTGGCCCTGTCCGTTATAAATAAACGCCAGGTTGATCCTCGCGGGGTTAAACTGGGAATCCCGTTCCAATGCACTTTGGTAGGCTTGAATCGCTTTTTCGGTATCCCCACGCTGCTCATAAAATTGTCCCCGGTTCATTTCGCCCTGAGGAAAATAGCGATTTACTTCAAGATAGTTTTTGTATTCCTGCAGCGCGTCCCGAAAATGATCCTGATACGCGACACCAAAATCCTCAGCCGTAAATGAAACAAGATTTTGCATGCTCGACATCCTTACCGCCTTCAGTGAATCGGTAAGAGATTTTCGAAGAACCAAGGTTCTCATTTCCGGGGGCAGATTTTGCACGGCCTTCGCCGCACTGTTACGAACCAATGCGGATTCTGATTCCAAAGATTCGCGGATCAAATCTGTAGACCCGGAATTTGGAAAATGGCCAGAGTACCAGATAGCCGTCGCCCGAATAATGTCAGGTTGGGATGTATCAGCAATCAGATCTTTGAGCTGTGTTCGAACCCGAATATTATCAGAAGATGCGGTGTCTGCTTCTAACAATACATCCGTAAAATGTTGAGGACGATCTCCGTACCAATCATCAACAGCCTGAGCTGCCCATTCTGCCGATTGATCAGTATGGCAATCGTTACACGCATTTGGAGTTCCAAATTGCGCACTCTGATCGGGCCGGGGAACGCGAAAACTATGATCGCGTCGGAAATCAATCCCCATATAAGTTCGCCCCGTCATATGGCAATTCACACATTGCGAGGCCTCGGTATTCATCTCATGAAAATGATGTTCGGGGGAATTATACTCAGGTACGTGACATGACATACAGAGCTTATTATCGGTCAATGGCTCTTTCAGTTCAAGCGTATGCGGATTATGACAATCTGTGCATTTCACGCCATTTGCATGCATTTTACTTTGCAAAAATGATCCATACACATACACTTCGCCTCTGATCTGACCATCCGCAAAATAGTTGCCTGGATGCGGCAGCATCGGGTCGAAGTGATTCAAAAATTCCTCTCCATGGATGTACTCATCAGTCAACGTCTGACGCAAAGAATGGCACGGCGCACAGGTGTTGATCTGCGAATTCTGAGAAACATTAGCAGCCAAGTTCACATCTTCCCGAATTCTCTCGATCGATGCATTTTGAGCTTCCGGGCTATTCATAAACTCCACATGTTCTTCACCCGGCCCGTGGCACGCTTCACAACTCACGTCAATGACCGACCACGTTGTGTGAAAGGAGTCTGCTTCAGCAATGTAATTTTCTTGAAGATTTGTGGAGTGGCAATCCGCGCACATGGTATTCCAGTTCATGCTGGCTCCTGTCCAGTGCAGCCAATCGCCGGGTTGAGGATTCTCTTCTTCCTGTAGTGAGTACCATTCGCCTTCTTCAACATTCCAGGCAACTTGCAGCGCTTGTAATTTACCCTTTCCAAAATCTACCAGGTATTGTTGAAGCGGCTCCCAGCCAAATGTGTAGGAGATCTTATAAACTGTCGGCTCACCGTCCGGTCCCGGAGCTTCAACCATGTACGAATCGCCCTCGCGGAAAAATCGGTAGGTTCCGTCCCCTTTCTGAAAGGTTGTGTTGTTGAAATCGGCTCGTACGGAACTGCTATCTGCCTCAGCAATCGCATAATCGTGAGGAGATCCCTGCCACTCATCCCACTCTTGAGCATGGCACGATTGACAGGTTTGGCCTCCTACAAATTGGTGAGTTCCGGAAGGTTGTGCATTTGTAGAGGTGTCTGATTCACTTTCACCCGAGTTACTGCAACTGTAGATGATACAGAAAGAGAGAAACAGCAAAAAAACTACCGACAGTTTGTATCCGGACATGAACAAAACTTCTTAACCATTATCAAAAAAACACACTTGGATAATGTACAATTTCTAAGCGACCCTTGTGGCTCGTAAAATCAACAAATCAGTATAAAAATGTGTATTCAATTTTTACAAGTATCGCGTTTTCGGGAAAGATATCGAACGTATCACCGATTCTGTTCCCGATTGATCGATCGTATGGAGAAGATTCTCTTGGAGCGAGCGGATTCAGCGATTCTTCCAACTGACGACCATGTGTCCACACTAAATAAAAGTTGGATCCCGGTCGATATTCCCACCTAAATACAACATTGGACTGAAGGCTGCTAAGGGTAAATTCTGATCGCTTCAAATATTGAGGAACATCAACGAGATCATCCCGGTTTTGCAAAACCTGGAAATCGTTATATCGGCCTTTAGCCAGGAAAAGCTGGCTGTAAACTTGTAATGAAACGGTAGGACTAAATGTAACATTGCTTCTCAGTGTAAAATCAAATGAGCGGGTATCACGCCTTCCGAAGATAGGTACGTAATATGCGTTGTTTGAATACGGTGTCACATTGGAAAAAATAGTGTTCAGAAGTTCGGGATTATCTAAAAGAAGATATTCGGATGGGCTCAGATCATCCGGTGAAACAGAACGCTCACCCAAAAACCACTCCGATCCGTCGTAGAAAAATGACTCATTGGATGCCCATGCAGTCACATTATTTTCCCATTCCCCACCAATGCTTCCCGAGAAAGAGAATCGGGTTCCCGCGTTTGCTTCAGCTTCAAATACTAACTCATATGCCCGGCCGCCATCTTCGTGAAAGCCAAGTTCCACCTCAGGACTCACAATCCAACTTCGTCTTTGGTCGGTTTCAAAAGCTCCGCTAAGTCCGAATACTGCAGGTCTTGCCCATGGTCCCAATCCTCTCGTTTCGAACAGGTCATATCCGCCAAATGGGTTTTCCACCTCCATTCCAAATCGAATTTCCTGGAAATTTATCAGGGTAAAATCACTGCTCAGATCCAAACTCAAACCCAGATTTAATCCCTCATCATATGAAAGCTGTTGAATCCCCATCAAACTCATTTCGCCTCGTCTGACTGGGCCAAATGGCTCACCTTTGTTCACCTGATATTCCAGGTTATAAATATTTGCAATGAAGTTATTTTCTCTAAGCTGACCAATATCATTCGGATTAAATTCATCACTGAAAACATCCAACCCTGCAAATCCGTTAAGATAACCTTGCCGTTTTCGGACCCAAACTTTTCCAGCAGCACCGGTACTTGCATCTCTTACTGATGAAGTCCAGTTTCGATGTGTGAACGCAGTAAACCCCTCAATTCCATATCGGTTGTCTGCAAAACGAATATCCCAATCGATTCCGCCTGATGCACTTTGAAGGCGACCATCACTGAAAAAATCGGGAGCATCGTAACCCGTAAGAATGGCACCCATTTCTGAAAAATCTCCAACCTGCTGGCTTGCGGTCACAACTCCAAAATTACGGGTGGGATCAAAATCACTTCCCGAGGTTGCTCCCAACACTCCGAATGACGTCCCATTTTCCGTTCGTCCGGAAAGTTTAGCCGCGCCGATAATCGGGTCGTTTGCGCCAATTCGGCGAGTATACAACAACTCACCCGGTCCTACAGAAAACTCATAAATTTGAATTCCCTCGATAAAGAACGGTCGTTTTTCATCAAAGAAAGTTTCAAAAGCGGTAAGATTCAGAACAGCGGGATCCGATTCAACCTGACCAAAATCCGGATTGATGGTAGCATCGAGCGTAACATTTGGTCCAAGGCCAACTTTAATATCACCACCAACATCAACATTTGTATCCACAACGGTTTCGCCCGGATTATCCGCACTTTCCCTCGTGTTCAAACCAGCCACTGTGTACGGACGAATCTGTAGATTTGGACGCGGTTGGATATTTCTAATCTCTTTTAACTGCCCAAATTGAGCTACGAGATTTGAACGATCGGCTCTGGGAACGAGCGGCCATTCGGACACTTCACCTAACCTTGGAATTCTTCTTGTAAAATGTATGCCCCATGTTTGGACTTCCGTTTCAGGAAATCTGAGCATACTATTCGGGATTCGCATCTCAACCACCCAGCCTTCGTTATTTACCCGAATCGCCGATTCCCAAATCGCATCCCAGGATGGATCCATTCCGGGTGGGGTTGGGCTACCGCCACCACCTCCGCCTGGACCGGGACCACCGCCCCCACTTGAACGTAATGCATCAAACTGAACGCCTGCTGCATTCACACCAAAAGTGTACGCATTCCTCCGGTTGAAATAGGAATCGATGGAAACCAGGAACCAGTCGGCACGATTATATTCATCACGCCGGCCGAGAGTTCGTTCGATTTCGGATGGCGATTCGTCATAAAGCATCGCCCCGACATATACGTTTCCTTCTCCATACACTACCCAAACTTCAGATCGCTGAGAGGATTCTTCACCTTCATTCGGTTCAAATTGATGGAATCCAGTAATGGGTTGAGCCTGATTCCAGGATTCCTCCTCCAAACGTCCGTCAATATCAATATCATCAACTAATTGTGAAGCGGGATGAGTCGGATTATCCTGTGAGAATAGAATACAGGGTGAGAGAAATATCAGAAGTAAAGCAAATAAAACGGTTTTGTATGAAAATAATGAAGAGTGAATCCCGAAGTTGAGCATCTGTATGTTGTCCACGTATGGTAGTTTATCGATAATTTAAAACGTCATTCATCAGTACCTAAAATAATATATCTGATGAATCTGAAGAAAATCTGTAGTCTTTAAAATTAATTATCAAAAAAATCCCGGGTATGTTATGTACCCGGGATTCGGTGCGGATTTGTCAATCATGGGTTTTCACGGTTGACGCTCATTTTACAATCAATTGATATTCCCAAGCCATCCCATATCGATCTCGAGGCCAACATCTTCAGCTTCTATATTCCATTCATCCAGCAGGTGAAGCACAATTCGGTGATCCTGATTGGTCCATTGCAGTCCATCCGTTCGTTTCGTCATGGCAATGACCACATCTTTAATCTGTTGACTTTCATCATCTAAACTGTCAATAGCATTCAACACAAATTCACGAACCATCTGATCCGAACTCCCCAAGAGATCGATAAACTCCTCTCGCGCAGTATCTTCCTCTCCCATTACATAAAGTGCTTCAGCCATCATCGAATGGACAAAGGGCGCCGATTCCTCAGCCACTGCATTTTCCAGCTCCGAAATAGCTGAACTGGCTGAATCTCCAAGAATTCTGAGAGCAACAGCCGACCAATATCGTTTCACGGGATCGGGCGAAGTCAGCGTAGCCGAAAACTCATCCACATTTTCTTCCGAAGCCGTTATCGCTCTGTCTGCAAAATCGATCCATTCTTCGACATCTATATTTTTCTCCCGCAGGTAATCGTATATCGCCTGTTCCTGCGAAATGGATCGCATCATAAACTCCGGCATTACCCCGGTATCCTTGATGTCGACCATCCAGTGCTTCAAGTCGCCTCGCATCCCTTCAAGCAGATCCCGGTATTCCGGATCATCTGCCAGGTTATTTACCTCCCACGGATCGTTTTGAGTATCGTAAAGTTCTTCCACCGGTTTGGTTTCAAAAAACCTCTGCTGGACATCATTACAATCTCCGGCCGCACAGGTTTCCCGCCAAGATTGAGCCCCCATTGCCAGGAAAAGGAAATCCACATTCTGTCCGTACATTCGATACGGCATATAGTTACGCGTGTACCGGTAGCGGCTGTTTCGAATCGACCGGCTCATATCATAGCGCTCATCCATGCGTCCGCGAAACATATACACATATTCCGGAGGTGCTGTTTGTTGATCTCCGAGAAAGGCGTGTCCCTGCATAATCTCCGGTATTTCGATTCCTGCAATACTCAACATGGTTGGCGCCAGATCCACAAAACTAACCATGCGATCGACCTCACTACCCGGTTGAGCCGTCGGCCACAGATGATTGTACTTTTCAGGAATGGATATCACGAGTGGCACCCTCGTTCCGGTCTCATACAAGAACCGTTTACTGCGGGGCAAGATCCCTCCATGGTCGCCATAATAAAAGATAATCGTATTGTCCGCCTCACCACTTTCTTCCAGTTCCTGCAATCGCTCCCCGATCCAGCTATCCATATCTTCAACCTCATCATAATATTGCGCCCACTGGTGACGAATCTCCGGGGTATCCGGATGATAGGGCGGCAACGTTACATCTTCGGGATCATGACGAAGTTCGTCGATCGGTTTGACAGGAAAGATGGAGCTTTCATGCGAAATACCGGTATTGAAGACGGCGAAAAATGGCTGGCCTTCTTCCCGATCATTGTAATGCGCTTCATTGCTTGACTCATTCCAAATTCCATCGGTTATAGCTTCCTCAATATTATAATCTTCCTTGGCATTATTGGTCACATAATACCCGGCTTCTTTCAGCATTTGAGGAAAGAATTGAATCATCTCTGTCACTTTATAATTACTCCTCATATGCTGCGTCCCGTTTGAGGGCGGATACATCCCGGTTAAAATGGTATTCCGCGCCGGTGCACAAACAGGGGCATTGGCATAGGCATGAGTGTACATAAATCCGCTTTCTGCCAGTTTGTCGATGTTCGGCGTTGTGGCAAAATCATCGCCATACGCACCGATGTACGGACTGTTATCCTCACTGACAAGCCACAAGATGTTGGGGCGGTTTTGGGATTGGGCCTGGCTTAAAATTGGCATCAACACACTGATGCCCATCATGAGAAGTGAACACCAAACAAGTACCTTAAACTGATGAATCATAACTTTTATTTTTTAATTGATTGTCTATCTATGCTTATGCATGACTTAATTATAAATTCAATTACAATATAACCTCGAGTTATCACTTCTACTGTTAATACACATAGAATGCTGAAAAGTATTAGCTTCTCTGAAGATTAATCCACTCGTTTTAGCATCAATAATCGAATATCCGGTCCGCCACCTCCGGGCAGGTCCAATGCTCGGAGTGTCAAACTACCCCGACCTTCCTGTAAATTTACTGTGCCCATATTAAGAGGTCGAAAATCTTTAACATATGACTCTTGCCTGGGAATTCGATCATGTTCCATCCCTTCTATGGGTGGATTGTGGGTTACGGTTATCGTGTCGGCCAAACTATTGTCCCCAAAACTCAATTCAATAACTGACCCCAGATTCTCTTCTGCTAACGTATAGTACAGATCAACGTCGAATTGCCCCTGTTCCAGAACCTCAATATCCCAGGTGATACTGTCTGACGTGCTACTCCAGTTTCGAAAGAAAGAATCATTTGGATATCGGTTTGAACGCTCTATACTGCCGTGAGGGATGGCATCTCTGGCCGGAAGTTGTGTATTTCGAAAATCCGGATGACCAACCGGAAACAGTCTGCCATCTTCTTGATCAGTAGTGAGATTTGCAAGAACATTTTCTTCCCATATACTGAGTGAATCAGAAAGCGAGGCTGTAATTTCCGGAAATTGATCGGAAACATCATTTTGCTGGGCACGGTCCTGGGTGATATCATACAAGCTCCCTTCATGGTCCAACCTCCACCGTTGGGATCGAACACTTGTTCTGCCATTCCAGTGATTATAGATCAGCCGATCGCCCCATGAATCAAATTCTTGTTGAAGCAAAGACTTCAGAGAAATTCCGTCCAATGGATGATTCGTTTCAACAGGAATTTCAGCCAAATCAGCAAGTGTCGGCAGAAGATCAATCGCTGACGAAATCTCATCAATCTTTAATCCTCTTTCTATCTTATTCGGCCATTTCACAAATAGTGGAGAGCGAACACCACCCTCCTGAATACTGCCTTTTCGCCCCTTCATCCCTCCATTCCAGCGCCAGCTATTGGGG
>CAYRDO010000123.1:0-11984 GCA_964422985.1 uncultured Rhodohalobacter sp.
GCCGAACTGGATGCACATTTTGAGTTTCCATTAAACACAAATGGCGGTCACCGTGTGCGTGCAACCTTAGCCAGTATGCAGGCCGAGCAGTTGAACCCAATTTTAGAACCGGTTGGCCTTATACGTGCAGAAGACGGTACCCTTCACTCCCTGCAATTTCAAATGGATCTAGGTGCAGAAGCTGCCTCGGGTTGGGTTCAGCTTGTATACAGCGATTTAAAAATTGCCGTACTCGATGGAGATAATGTTGAGGGCGGCGGCAGTCAATGGCTCAAAACTTTTTTGGCAAATGTGTTGAAGATCAAAGAAAACAATAACGAAGAACCCCTTCGCAGGGGAGAAGTTGCCATGGAGAGAGTTCACACAAAATCGATTTTCAGCTATTGGTGGAAGTCGCTTTCAACCGGTTTGAAAGACAATATCGGAATGTAAATACTGGAACATAAACCATTGATAATCATATAAATAGAGTTAACTGAAACAAATTAAAGGAGACAACTATCACAACTCCTCACTCCACAGATGAATATCCTCTTGTTGTAAGAGTACTCATTCGCTTACTTGTCACATTTCTTGTAATCAGTGGGCTTATCATCACAAAGAACCTCTTGGTACCTCTTGGGTTTGCTGTGCTGTTGGCTTATCTCCTTTATCCCGCAGCGAGTAAACTTGAGGACAAAGGAGTTTCTCGTATTGCTACGAATTTTATTTTGATTCTGACTACCGCTGCATTTGTTTTTGGATCTGTATATGGAATCGCCGTCTTAATTACTTCTTTTACGGGTGATCTTCCAGAAATCCAGGAACAGTTCAGACGAAATATAAGCAGCTTTCAAGGTACAATTGGTAGTTGGATCGGAGTTCCGGAAAGCCAGCAGGACAGCATGATAAACAGCGCCTTGGGGAATACCGGGCAATTTTTTAAGACGCTGTTCACAGCAACGGCAAATTCTATTTTGTGGATTGGTTTGATTCCCGTTTACACATTTTTGCTACTTTTTTATCGTGACAAGTTTAACAAGTTTCTACAGCTACTTGTCCCCTCTGAAGAAGAGCATATTGCCGAAAATATAGTTTCTCAAGCATCTCAAGTAGTGCCCAAGTACATGAAAGGGCTCTTCCTGGTGTGCTTTATTCTGATTGGCCTCAACTCTCTTGGATTTTGGCTGATTGGAGTTAAATACGCCCTTCTTTTTGGTATTATAGCCGCAATTTTCAACCTCATTCCCTATCTAGGCACCGTTATTGGATACGGACTTGCATTTGTATTCGTGCTGGCCACTCAATCACCCACAGTTGCATTCGCTATTCTTATCCAATTTTTTATCGTCCAATTCATTGAGAATAATATTCTTACCCCGAATATCACCGGCTCCTATGTTCAAATAAATCCACTGGTTACCATATTTTCATTAATTGCAGGTGGAATGATTTGGGGGCTCCCGGGAATGTTTATGGTGATTCCTTATTTGGCAATGATGAAAATTGTTTGCGAGAATATCGACAGTCTGAAACCCATCGGATACCTTCTCGGAACCCGGGGTACGGAACGCCATTCTATAAACCTGGGATTTTTAACACCTGGAAATGATGATTAACCTTTCCTGTACTTTCAACAAATAAAAAACCCCGACTGTTTTACCAGCCGGGGCTTCCTCACTCAATTTCCAAGTGACTTATAGGTCTCTCAAAATATCTTTCACCTCTTTCTTACTCTTTCCAAGTTTTTCCTGTAGCTGACCCACAAGCTTATCTTCCTGCCCTTCTTCATAGGCCAGATCGTTGTCGGTCAAAACAGCATACTTTTCTTTCAGTTTGCCCTTCATTTCATTCCAGTTTCCTTTAAGCTCTAAATCATTCATGATGAATTGTTTTTTTAAATTAGCATTTTAATAGATCGTTAAGCTATTATTATATATCATTTTAGCATCAAAAAGTTCCATCGGCTCTTTTTAGAAAATTGTTTTACCCTGGTATTCAATATTAACTTCGCGCTCCATTGAATCGCCCAAAATCTCCTCCACATACACTCATTGAACCAGAATCATAATACAGGCAACCAATGGCATCGCCACAAAAACGCCTATAAATCCAACCAAATAATAAAGCAAAAACTGAAATGTGATAATAAGAACGGGTGGCACCTGGATAGCTTCCCAATGGATCATTGGCGTGATAAAGTAACCTTCAATAGATTGAATTATAATGTAAAAGATGGCTACATAGATAACCATTGAAGGGCTCACGGTTAAGGCAACCAACAGAGTTGGAATTCCTGCCAGTATCGGTCCAAGGTTGGGAATGAAAGTCATCAAAGCCGTAAAAATTCCAAGTACAAGCGAGTAAGGCATTCCAAGAAGCCACAGCCCAAGGGTAGTAATAGTCCCGAGAATTAGCATGGATACAAGTTGCCCCACCAACCACCATTGTATAGTGAGGGCTGTTTCATCCATGATATTTGTAACCAACAATCTTTTTCTGATCGGAAAAAGGCGTAAAAATCCACTGGTGTATACTTTGGGCTCCGCAGCAATGTAAATGGCAATTACAAACACAAGAACACTGCTGGCTACGGCTCCGGCTGTTACTGAAAAAAGATCTAAGACCCCTTTCGTCATATCATTATCCTCTCCTGCTGCATCCTCTTCGTTCTCTAAAAAATCTTTCGGGGCGGGGTTTTCGCGGGCTATTTCTTTTCCCCACTCATATTGCCATAGCTGCCTTTTTATGTTATCCCATTCTTCCGGAGCTTTTTCATACATCATAGAAGCTTGTTCATACACTCTTGGCCCCAATAAATAACCCGATCCTACTAGAATACCCAGCAAAAATACAATCACAATGGCGAGGGATGGACCTGTTGGAAGACCTGTAGAATTACTGACTAAATCGCGCAAACTCCGAAAAACAATTCCTAGCAGTACACCTACAAAAACTAAAAGTAAAACATCAACTGCATAGCCGATGAACAATACAAGAAGAGTGATGGTAGCAGCAACAGCTACAGATATTAGAACTTTCTTGATAAAAGAATGAGTAGAATTTTCTTGTGGAGTCTCCTCCGGGTCGGTCTTATCGACCATTTGTACTCGTTTTTTTAGATGTTAAATGTACTATGACTTAATTTCGAAGTGCTTTGATCAGTTCCTTTTTACTCATCTCAGACCGACCTCCAATACCAACCTCTTGAGCTTTTTTGTAAAGTTCGTCTTTGGTCCACTCCTCATATTTTTTATGTTTTCCACCTTTTTCAGAGGATTCTTGCGAGTTCGCTATTCGGGCAGCTTTCTCTTTGCTCATTCCCTTCTCTCTCAGTGTCTCGTATTGATCTTCGTTCTTTATTCGGTCGTCAGGCATATTTTTTCCTCTATCTTTTTAAATTCTCACTATTTAAAGAGAATTTAGACAATAGTGTTTCATCATAAATGATTCTTATTTCCTTACATCTTTTAGGAGTTCTTCTTCCAAATCATGATCCTCCCTTTCATGGTGTAGAACAGATATATCTCCGGTAGTTTCCATGACAACTGCTTTTATCTGACTGAACTGCGTAACATTTGCCTCACGCAGTTTACCCAATAAATCATCTCTGGTAACCTGTGCCTTTCTCATATTGGGCTCCAGCATTTCAGACCCCCTCATCAAAAGTATCGGTTTATTGTCAACGAGATTCCGAACGAAGGAGGTCTCTCGTAACATAGCAATTACCATTTGTATAATAAAAAGAGTACCCATAGCCACAATCGATTGAAAAAGTGGTGGACTTTCTGTGAGTATGGTTGATGCAATCAATGAGCCAATGGCAACTGTAATCGCAAAGTCGAAGCTCGACATTTTCGAAAAGGTGCGAACACCGGCCATTCTGGTAAAAAGAATTAAAGTAACATAAATGCCAACGGTTGAAAGAATAACCATCAACGCTGATTGAAATGAAGTAAGTATCCAGGAGTAGTCCATATTTAATATTAGTTTAGTTGTTGATCTCTTACCTGATGATTTGTAGTGAAAATAAGCTTTTCTGTTTCAGAGGTTGCATACAATTCTACGCAACGGAACAATCTGATTTTTTAAATGTTTAACCTTTTACAAATTCATCAAGTAACTAAATAATTTCATCATGAATCATTACATGAAAAACTATGAGGATATCGTTCAAAGTCTAAATGAATGCATACCTGCGTGCGAATTCTGCGGAAATGCATGTTTGAATGAGGAAGATATCAACCCAATGAGAAAGTGTATCAAACTGACTCGTGAATGCGCGGACATCTGTAAACTTGGTGTTCAACTTTTGTCAAATGAATCTGAACTCTCTGAAGTTTACATTGGTCTCTGTGTAGATATCTGTTCAAAATGTGCAGAAGAGTGTGAAAAGCATGAACACGATCACTGCAGGAAATGTGCAGAAGCTTGCCGCAAGTGTCAGGAAATCTGCAAAGAATATCTCGACAATCGCCGTCAAGTAGAAATGAACGCTTTATAAATTTCTTCTTACTTATTATCACAGTTCGCATCCTTCATCTTTTTGATGAAAACCATAAGGGTATTACCTTTTGATATTATTTAACTTGTCTATCAAAGGGTTATACCTTTTTTTGATTTAAGAGCATATCCTTCAAAAAACTTACGCCAAAAAATTTCATTGTATGGTCGATTGGATTAAAACAGTCATACAAACGATCGGTTATCCCGGTATTGCGTTGTTAATGATCATCGAAAACATTTTTCCGCCCATCCCGTCGGAGGTGATTATGCCCTTTGCAGGTTTCGTTACAGCCGAGGGAGACCTCAACTTTTTTGGCGTTGTAGCCGCCGGTACTGCAGGATCTATAGCCGGTACGATTCCATTCTATTACCTGGGTAGAAAAATTGGAGAGGAGCGGCTCAAACGATGGGCTGATAAACACGGGAAGTGGTTAATGCTCAATTCCGATGATATTGAACGAGCAAACGGTTGGTTTAATCGGCATGATGCTGCCGCTGTATTTTTTTGCAGGCTCATACCGGGAATCCGAACATTAATTTCTGTACCCGCAGGTATTAAACGGATGCATTTCGGATACTTTCTTTTTCTCTCTACACTGGGCACAACAATTTGGGTGGGATTGCTGACCTACCTCGGAAATATACTTGGTCAAAACTACCACAGAGTTCAATCTTATCTCGATCCCATCGGGTATGCCGTTTTTGGATTTCTGATTCTCTCCTACATTTATCACCTCATCAAACATAAGCAGTAGTAAATTTTACTACATATAATTCATTACTCTTTGTATTCGGGCGGAAACTTTTCTCACCTATATTAGTCCAATAAAATAGAAGAACAGGCTTCTGAATTGAGCTGATCTTCTTAATTCTATCATGACAAAAAAAAGCAAAAAAGAACCTTCAGTGTTCTTCGTGTTCTAAAAAACCGGAGTGAGCTGATTTTTAATCAATGAGGAAAATCATGAATAAGCTAAACATCAAAGGTAACTGGAACGAGAAAAAAGGAAAGCTAAAGCAACAGTTTTCTAAACTCACTGACGACGACTTGATGTACGTTGAAGGAAAAGAGGACGAAATGCTTGGACGTATCCAAAAACGTCTTGGTAAATCTAAAGATGAAGTGCGTGAAATCATTCGAAAGGCTTGATTCTTAAGTCTAAGAAATGCTCTAAACTCATTTAACTAAGTAAACCCAAAATTTCCTATCCATTTGTGGAAGAGGAAAAGAAACCCCGTTCAGATTAATACAGATTAACCTAACGGGGTTTTCTATTTTGAGCTGTCTATTCGTAGCAAAAGTACTCTTATTTTATTACATCAATAGAAACAAATAAAGCGTCTTTTTGTTCAAATTATCAGACACTTGCTCTCATTTAAAAAGAGACAGATGATATACAGAAATCAAGATGAATTATTAGTATGAGTTCCAAGAAAACATATGACGAGAACAGAGATTTTGAGAAATCACCGGAACCGAAATCATCAGGGAAAAAATCGTCGGGTAAACAACCCATGTTTGTAATTCAAAAGCACGATGCCAGCAATCTTCATTACGATTTTCGCTTAGAAATTGATGGAACGCTAAAATCCTGGGCGGTTCCAAAAGGCCCCTCTACCGATCCATCCGAAAAAAGACTTGCCGTGCCGGTTGAGGATCATCCTGTTGAATATGGCGATTTTGAAGGAGTTATTCCGGAAGGTCAATATGGGGCGGGCACGGTTATGATTTGGGATAAAGGCACGTATCAAAATCTAAAAAAGGAAGATGGAAAAACCGTCCCGATGAAAGAGTGCTACGATAACGGACGGATTGAAATATCTCTAAAGGGTAAAAAGATTTCAGGCGGTTATGCACTCGTCAAAATGAAGAACAGAGATGGCAACTGGCTTTTGATAAAAATGGATGATGAAGAAGCGGATGCCCGTAGAAATCCTGTGAGTACAGAAAATAAATCGGCTAAATCCGGCCGCACTTTGAAAGAGATCGAAAAAGAAGAAGGAGATCATGAATAGCCTGTTGAATGATTTACCGGAGGATCAGAAATCAAAACTCACGGAAAAGAAATTCCCCGACTGGATCGATCCTATGCTGGCCACTCTGACCGATGATTATTTTAATGATGAAAATTGGATCTATGAACGAAAGCTGGATGGCGTTCGAATCCTGGTGTTCAAAAACGGAGATGATGTTACGCTGATGTCGCGAAATCAAAACAAGTTAAACAACACCTATCCCGAGTTGGTGGATGCTTTAGAAAAAGAGTCGGATGAATCTTTCATCGCGGATGGAGAAGTTGTGGCATTTGATGGAGAGGTAACGAGCTTTTCCAGATTACAAGGACGAATGAATATTTCCAGCGCAGAAAAAGCCCGAAAAAGTGATGTTGAAGTCTTTTTGTACCTGTTTGATATGATGTATCTATCGGGATATGATCTTACAAATGTGGAGTTAAGAAATCGGAAATCAATTCTAAAAAAAGCTCTTTCCTTTGATGATCCCGTTCGATTTACAGCGCATCGAAATAAAGATGGGAAAGCATTTCTGAAAGAAGCCTGTAAAAACCGTTGGGAGGGCCTGATCGCCAAAGATGGTCGTTCTGAATATGTACATTCACGATCAAAAAAATGGCTGAAGTTTAAATGTACGGCCCAACAGGAACTAGTGATCGGCGGATATACAGATCCGAAGGGAGAGCGCATTGGTTTTGGAGCATTGCTTCTTGGCTATTACGAAAATGGGGATTTCCGATATGCAGGCCAGGTAGGCACCGGTTTTGATGATGACCTGCTTCAGAAACTTCATAATAAGCTGACCAACATCGAGCGCAAAACCAGTCCGTTTGCAGAGGAGATCAAAGACAAGGATGTCCATTTTGTAACGCCAAAATTTGTAGCCGAAATCGGGTTTACCGAGTGGACAAAAGACAACAAACTTCGTCACCCCCGATTTTTGGGTCTTCGATCGGATAAAAAACCGGAAAATGTTCATCAAGAAAAAGCTTAACGATCATGAAAATAGGATCTCACGAAATAGAACTTTCAAACCGGGATAAGATTTTCTTTCCCGATGAAGAGATTACCAAGGGCGATTTGATCGACTATTATGAAAAAATTTCTGATACATTTCTCCCCTATCTGAAAGATCGGCCTCTTTCGCTGAACCGTTTTCCGGATGGAATCACCAAAGAGGGTTTTTATCAAAAAGATACTCCGGATTATTTTCCCGATTGGATTGATACCGTGGAAATTGAAAAGAAAGAGGGTGGCAAGAATCTGCAGGTGGTTTGCAACAAAACGGCCACACTCGTTTACCTGGCAAACCAGGGGACCATCAGTTTTCACCCCTGGCTGAGTACAACCGCCGATCTGCAGAAACCCGACAAACTTGTTTTTGATCTGGATCCGCCGCAGGGAGATTTTGAAATTGTGCTGGCCGGAGCAAAAACATTACAAACTCTTCTGGAGGATAAACTTGGCCTGAATCCATTTGTGATGACGACCGGTTCAAAAGGCCTCCATGTGGTTTGCCCGTTAAAAGCGGAGAAAACGTTCGACGAGGTCCGGGCCTTCGCGAAAGATGTGGCCAACTACATTGCCGATAACAATCCGGAAATGTTCACCGTGGAAACCCGGAAAAATAAGCGCAAGGAACGGCTGTTTATCGATTATTTGAGAAATGCATATGCCCAAACATCTATTCCGCCATTTTCAGTGAGGGCCCGAAACGGTGCTCCCGTGGCAACGCCACTTTCCTGGGATGAACTGGATAAAAAGGGACTCAACTCTCAATCGTACACCATCAAAAATATTTTTAAACGGTTGAGTCAGAAAGACGATCCATGGAAATCGTTTAAAAAGAAAGCCACAACGCTGGATAACAGCATTGAAAAACTGAATAAACTGATGGAGGCTCAACATGATTCTTGAATCAACTTCTATTTATAATCTGGCCATTCTGGCTCTGCGGATTGTTGTTGCCATTATTTTCTTCTCGAGTGGTAAAAGTCACGTATTGGATGCCGGAAGGCGAAGCCGACAAATTGATTTACCAAGAAGAGCAACAATTTTTCTGGGAGTTGTTGAAATCATCGGGGCCATCTCCATTGCTCTGGGAATATATATTCAGATCGGAGCGGCACTGCTGATGATTGTCATGTTGGGAGCCATCTATAAAAAGATCTTTAAATGGAATACCGGTTTTTACGCTAATGAAGGATACGGCTGGCATTACGATCTGCTTTTGTTTTGCTCAAACTTGGTTTTCTTCACTGCCGGCGTTACTTATGTGCTTGTCGTATAAAATGGCAATACATTGAAAATGATCTCACCATAAAACCAACCTAATGGCTCCTTCCATCAACTCTGATTTTCTCGAAGAAATTAAAACGAAGTATATCGATATCAATCCTGAAGATGTCTTGAAATACGCTCGAAAAAAGGGATTGAATGTTTTTACGATCAATGATTTCAAAAACAGGGAGAACGATTACGTAACAATTGAAGACCTGATGCAAGAGTACGTGGACTCCTCATCCACATCCAATGCACTTTCCGGCATATCTACAGGAATTGGTGGATACGCAACAGCGATCACACTCGGCAGTCTCGATCTGATTTCAGTTTCAGTCATGCTCTATCGTCTCTCGCAGCAACTAGCCATTTTAAATGGACTGGATATCCAAGAAGCGTTAGACAGAGAAAAAACGCAGGATATCTATTTTACAACATTAGGATTTAATGCGACGACCCAGGGTGTGCTCAGAAAAAAATTACTGGAAGCCACCAGCGTAGCCGGAACGAAAGCCGCATCAAACAATGCTCTGTTAAAGTTTATTGTGATCTCAGCCAGAACACTCGGAACCAGACTAAGCTATAAAAATGCCGGTCGAATGATTCCTTTTATCGGTGGGGCCACTGGCGCGTGGATTAACTATACGTATACTCAATCCGCCGGCAATCAAATGATGAATGCATTTCGCGAAGAGTATTTCAAATCCACCTATTAGTTTGTTGTGCTTGCCAAAGGATGAGAAAGGAACATCTCTAGGGAGAGCCTCGTTTAATTACTGTTAATCAAGAAGTTAAATCATTTTTTAATCAAAATATCCGGATGTCCACATCCGGATTTCATATCTATTTCAATCATGGTAGATTCACCATCATCAAGTCAGGAATCAAATCTTGAAAACTCTCACTCTCTTTCATCAGATGAAGTAATTGATCAGTTGGATACCGATCAGGAGAATGGATTATCTGGTAAGGAAGCAGAGAAACGATTGAAATCCTACGGTCCTAACCAGCTTGAAGAACAAGAGCAGAAAAGCCTGCTTCAGATCCTGATTGATCAGATCAACAATCCCATCGTCTATCTTCTGACCGCCGCAGCTGTGTTGGCATTTGCTTTTGGAGATATTCCGGAGGGAATTGCCATTATCGTGGTACTTGTGTTGAATACAATCATTGGGTTTTGGATGGAATACCAGGCGCGGCAAAGTATGAATGCCCTGCAAGAGATGGATAAAGTGATGGCGAAGGTGATCCGTGATGGGGAAGAAAAAGAGATTGACGCCGAACACCTCGTTCCGGGAGATATCATCAAATTGGAAGCCGGTTCATTGGTTCCTGCCGACGCCAGGCTTCTTGACGTTTCTGAGCTTTCCATTGACGAATCGCCCCTTACCGGTGAATCTGTTCCCGTCTCAAAAGATGTGGAATCGCTGGATGAGGAAACGCAGGTTGCCGATCGTAAAAATATGGCGTTCAAGGGGACGGCGGTCACCAACGGAAAAGGAAAAGCCGTAATTGTAACCACCGGAATGGATACCGAAATCGGATCTATTTCTGAGATGGTGAGTGAAGCGGAAAAAGAGCAAGTACCTCTCAATCAAAAACTTGAAAATCTTACCAAAAAACTGATTTGGGTCACGCTTGCACTTGCAGCCGCCTTTTTCCTTGTAGGATGGGCAACGGGTAAAGAACTTTATCAACTGGTTCAAACCTCTATTGCGTGGACCATTGCGGCCATTCCGGAAGGTCTGCCGATTGTAGCGAGTATTGCACTTGCCAAAGGGATGTTGCGTCTTGCGGATCATAACGTGATTGTAAAACAACTTGCCGCCGTAGAAACCTTGGGTGAGACAACTGTCATCTTCACCGATAAAACCGGTACACTGACCGAAAATCGCCTTACTCTTCAGATGATGGAGTTCGACGACGTTCGCGGAGCTGTGGATTGGGAGAATGATCAGAAAGAAGTAGCCATCAAAAAAGAGGAGAGCTCTGAGGGCGATTTCAAAGTGGATGATGAACGTTTAAAACGGTTCTTCGAAATTTCGGTCCTCTGTAATGATGCCGAGTTGAATGGAGAAGATGATGACGAAGAAGAAAACGGAAATGGAGATCCGCTGGATGTTTCATTGCTGGAATTCGGACGCGCCTACAATTCTGAATCATTCGAAAAAATGCGAGAGTATGAACGTCTCGATGAAGAACCGTTCGACTCCGATGACATGGTGATGGGAACCGTTTATGAAATGGATGAGAAGCCGATGCTTTATTGCAAAGGTGCGCCGGAAGCTATCCTGGATCGATGTTCGGAAAAACTGACTGCAGATGGTAAATCTGAATTCACGGATGAAGAAAAAGAGAAATGGAAACAACGAAATCAGGAGCTTTCTGAAGATGGTTTGCGCGTGATCGCGTTTGCATTTGAGGAGTTCAAAAAAACGCCCGACACCGATAAAGATGTTGAAGAAGATCTGATGCATGATCTTACTTTTCTCTGCCTAACCGGGTTTATCGATCCGCCCCGCCAAGAAGTAAAAGAGTCGGTGGAAACCTGCCGAAGAGCCGGAATTAAAGTAGAGATGGTGACGGGAGATCACCCCGGAACGGCTCGAAATATTGCCCGGGAAGTGAATGTTGTAGACGAGGAAAATGACAAAGCTCTCCACGGAAGCGACCTCGCCGGAGATGTGGAAGAACATGATCAGGAAGAGGTTGTGAATACCCGTATTTTTGCAAGGGTTGATCCCGAACAGAAGCTCGACCTGATTGAATACTATCAAAACAACGGAGATATCGTGGCGATGACGGGAGATGGTGTGAACGATGCTCCCGCCCTGAAAAAGGCTGATATCGGCATTGCAATGGGCGATCGCGGAACGCAGGTAGCCCAGGAAGTCTCGGATATGGTACTGAAGAATGATATGTTTTCATCCATTGTGGAGGCTGTCCGGGAAGGGAGAATCATTTTTGGAAATATCCGGAAGTTCATCATGTATCAACTCTCCTATCACCTTTCAGAAATACTGATTATCGCGCTGATCAGCTTCACGGTTTTTGCACTCCCACTGCTTCCATTGCAGTTGTTATTTCTGAATTTATTGTCGGATGTATTCCCGGCACTTGCATTGGGAATCGGGAAAGGGAGTCCCAATATTATGGAGCACGATCCTAAAGATCCCGATGAGCCGATCATCAATCAACAGAATTGG
>CAYRDO010000124.1:0-11973 GCA_964422985.1 uncultured Rhodohalobacter sp.
GTGTTTGTGCGCCGAGATGACAAAAGTGTATTGGCAAGCGATGAACATGCAGAAATTCTCAAAAACAGGTATTCTGATGAAGGAGTTACGTTTGAATATGGTGAGCGTGAGCAGATGTTATTCCGTTATTTGAATGAATATGGGGAAATCACCGTTTTGAAATACTCGCAACTGATCAACGTGACGACCTACCGAGCTTCCAGAATTCTGGTTAACTTGGTAAGCGCCGGGGTTCTGAAACTTTTTAATCGCTCAGAAACTGATTATTATACATTTTCACATTCAACGAAGTAACTCATGGCTGTAGAAGAAGAAAATTTAGATGATGTTATCTCGTCGTTAATTGATGACGTTGACGATGACGAAAGTACGGCCGTCAAACCGGAAAAAACCGTAGAAATTGCGAACCAGAAACCGGTTATACTCACTGAACGAGCCGCTCGTCAAGTTCGTGAAATCAAAAAGAAAGAGAGCCTGGATGAAAATTTATATCTCCGGGTGGCTGTTGAAGGCGGCGGATGTTCCGGGTTAAGCTATAAACTTGGCTTTGATATTAAAACGGATGAAGACAAAGTAGTGAAAAGCCAGGGAATGGAGATTATCATTAACCCAAAACATATGATGTATCTAGAGGGAATTGAGATTGACTATCCCGACGGACTGGATGCGCGCGGTTTTACATTTGATAACCCAAATGCCAGCGAATCGTGTGGTTGTGGATCATCGTTTGCGGTTTGAGATTTATAAATATCTAATAAGTGAATAGTTGATTATTCTTGTCTAATCAGTAAGGAGATTGACCAATTTTGT
Source organism: uncultured Rhodohalobacter sp. (assembly GCA_964422985.1). Classification (GTDB taxonomy): domain Bacteria; phylum Bacteroidota; class Rhodothermia; order Balneolales; family Balneolaceae; genus Rhodohalobacter. The sequence goes on from CAYRDO010000124.1 coordinate 811, forward strand.
TTTTTGTACGACGTTTTTCATTAAATTGATGGTGTTTTCAATCATTAATTTTCTATCCTATGGATTTAAGCATTGATAAAAAAAAGATTGTCCAAACAATTGAAGACCTTCCGGAGGATGTAACCATAGAGGAGGCTATCGTGCGTTTGGTTTTACTTCATAAAGTGCAAAAAGGTCTTCAAGAAAAAGAGGGAAAAACTCAAGAAGAGGTTGTAAGGCATTTCAAAAAAAGAAGAGAGCTTCGAGATTCCTAACCTATGCAAGTTATATGGAAACCTCTGGCAGTGGAGGCGATTGAGGAATATTATCTAAAAGTTGCTCCTGAGTTTGCTGAAATTATTATTAATGAAATACTTGATCGCGTAAAAAAATTAGAGACCTCCCCACAATCGGGTCGAAAAGTGCCTGAAATAAATGATTCGGTTATTCGGGAAATCATATACCGAAATTATCGAATAATTTATCATGTCTTGCCGGGAAGTGACCGAATAGAAATTTTAACGGTTTTTCATTCAGCCAAAGAGTTTGGGTAATTTTTGAAAAAATGGTCCCTAACTCGTTCTGCTTTTCTTTTTGGATACAGTTTCAGCTTCTGAATCAACTCTTTCCTCCACAGAAATAACCGGTTCATCTAAAGATTTTTCCCGCTCTGTAGAGATTTTAAAATTTCGGGTGATGATCGTTTGAAGCTGTTCTGTAAAGTCTTTCAGAGTTTCGCGGGTGCGCTGTTTTTTATTTTCAGACCATGAATGGAAAAGTTTAGCAATTCCTAAAAATACAGCGGCTGTCATAAGCATTGCTGCCGGATCCGTACCGCCAGAAACCAATGCGCCTAACATCATGGATGCTACCAGAAAAGCTCCAAAAGCGGGTATAAGTAGCTTATTATAGGTTTTTACACTCTTTTTAACCCGGATGGTAGACCGACTATTGGAAGAAGAAACTTCAACCAGGGGAGATTTTCTGGTATGAAGGAATTTTAGAAATCCGGTGGGTTGAGCTTTCCAAATGATGCTTTGAGAACGCCGTTTAACTTTTCCCGGGTTGTTGAAATGTGATTCTATAACGGTACGCATTTCAGTCCAGGTCTTTTCATCCAGTTCGCCTCTTGCAAAGCCAATGAGTTCAATCTCATGGTTGTTGCCCGTATCAAGAAAGAGTGGTTCTTCCACTGGAATCCCTTCATATTCGAGAGCGGCTTCCCGAACAAACTCTGCTGAAACGCCTAATTCATCAGCGATCTCCTGGATCTCCTCAAATGTAAGAGTTTGATGCTGTGAAGATAAGCCCGGATAACTGGCATATTTTTGTTGAAGTTCGGAAGCCCGATTCAGGATGGCTTTAATATCCCGTTCATTGTATGAATCCATAAGACGTTTTTTTATAGCAATTTGGTAAGTTAATGTAAGCTGCAGACAGACTATAATCTACGAGACTCCAACCAAATAAGTTATTCCCCTGATAATCTCCCCGTTATCAATCGAACGCCTCTTTTAAAGGTAATGTAATACCAGCTCCATTCGGCAAATACCCGAAATCGGTTTCGGAAACCGATCAGGAAAAAGATGTGGATGAAACACCAGAGAAGCCAAGCAAAGAATCCGCTAAACGTGAATCCCCGAACGTCGGCCACTGCTTTTGCCCGACCGATGGTAGCCATGGTCCCCTTATCCAGATAATGGAAAGGCTTTGCATCCTCTATGGATTTTCCCTTTTTGATTAGATTTCCAACATAACGTCCCATCTGCAGTGCAACAGGCGCGAGTCCCGGGAGCGGATTTCCATCTTGGTCTTTAAAGTGAGCCGCATCACCAATCACAAAAATATTTTCTGAACCGGGTATCGTAAGGTTCTTGTTGACAATAGCCCGCCCCATTTTATCAATCTCACAATCGAGCGCTTCAATCAGTGGTGATGCTTTTACACCGGCAGCCCAAACCATGTTCGGCGTTTCAATAAATCGATCATCAATTTCAATTCCATCTTCCCGAATATCACTTACCGGGCTATTCAGTAAAACATTTACGCCCATTTTTTCCAGATCTTTCTGAGCCTTTTTTGAAAGATTTTTTGGATATCCGTTCAGAACTCCATCAGCCGCTTCAACCAAATAGACTTCGGTCTCATCGGGTGAGAGTGATTTAAAATCTCTCATCATATTTCGTTTGGCAATTTCTGCGATCGCTCCTGCGGTTTCCACACCTGTTGGGCCCGCGCCAATAACCACATATCTCAAATAAGGTTTTCGTTTTTCTTTGTCTGATATCTGATCCGCCTTCTCAAGCGAAACCAATATTTTTTCGCGGATTTCAAGTGCATTGGCCAGCGTTTTTAAACCCGGGGCGTGTTCTGCCCAATCATTATTGCCGAAGTAGTTATATTGGGCGCCCGGTGCCAAAATCAAGTAATCAAAGTTCAACGAATCTCCCGATTCAAGTTGAATGGATTGTGATTCCTTGTCGATCTCAACCACTCTGTCCATTACCGTTCGCACGTTATCGTATTTGCTGAATATGCCGCGAATCGGCATTGCAATATCCCCCGGATTCAGCGCAGCTGTAGCTACCTGGTAAAGCAATGGCTGGAAGAGGTGGTGATTTCTTTTATCAACAAGAGTTACGTTTACATTCGATTTCTTGAGCTCTTTTACAACAGAAATCCCGCCAAATCCGCCACCGACAACCACCACATGTTTTCTTGATGAATCCATGTTAATTGAGTTTTGCCTTGGCAGACTCTACAATCGAATAAATTTCTTCTTCGCTTACGGTATGCCTGGTTCCGCAGTAGTGGCACACCATCTCCTGATCTTCACCTTTTAGCTCTTTAAGATCATCATAACTTAAGAGTGATAACGCATTTTTGAATTTGCCTGTACTACATCGACAGAAGAAATCAACCGGTTGCCGATCGAGTTCTTTCACTGTAAACGGTTCGCAGGTTTTTTCCATGATGGTATCTATATATTGTCCGTCTTCCAGAAAACTCGAGATTGGGGGCAACTCTTTAACGGTTTTCTGCAGAGTTTCCATCACCGATTCATCCGCTTCAGGGAGTCTTTGGATGAGAACTCCGCCAGCTTGATTCACATCGCCATTGTCTTTAAGACTGACATCAAGCAGAAAAGCAGACAACACCTGCTCCGATTGTGCCATGTAATGCGCCATATCAGAAAGTACATCGCCTTCGATGATTTCAATGGTACTTCTTCGCGGTTCTGCCTCATTATAAAGTGTTTTAGAAACTGTGAGCAGCCCAAGTCCAATTCCATCACCGATCGTTACATCCGGCTGACTGTAATCTAATTCTATGCCCGGATTTTGTGAATACCCTCGAATTTCTCCGACTCGGTTGGCTTCAGCTACAAGCAATCCGATGGGGCCGTTTCCTTCCATCTGTACTTTGATGCGTTCCTCACCTTTCAATTCCGAAGCGAGTAGCATAGCCGCAGTAAGAGTTCGGCCAAGCAGCACGGTGTTTAACATGGAAAGCCCGTGATTCATTTTAGCCGTTTGAACAACATCGGTTGTTTTTACGACACTAATTTTGAAACGGCCTTCCTCTTCAATTCCCTTGATCAGCCGATCGTTAAACTTAAATTGTTTTTTACTCAGAGCCATGAAAAATGTCTTTAAACTATCCTTAGAATCTTTAAGTGATCTACAACAAGAATATTGTTGCAAATCGTTGCAAAGATACGGAGAATTTAACCTTTCAGATAGTCCCCCATTTGTATTGTTTACACAACAGCGGAGTACAATTCAGCTTAGTGAAATGCATTACTAATCTGTGACAGAGAAAACGTTAAAGGCACATTATCTTTTCTTACATAGAGATACATCGCGCCCATAAAAATAGATTGGAGAGCCCATTGAACCACGCCTAAGACAACCATCAGAAGAATGCCAATCCCTAAGCCAGCAATTGCGATCGTACCACCGGCCTGAAGCGCAAAAAGAATAAACAAACCAATGGGAATTGTAAGTGCAGCAAACAGAAGCCCAAAACTGAAATGACCGATTAACTGCTCGCCCCAGGAATCTTTTAGCATTTTTGTTGAGAGTTTGAGGGAGGTGATGGGACCTTTTCCTTCTATGATCAGAATTGGAAGAACAAGGAAGCTGATTACTGTCCAGCTCAGGCCGAGAACCACAGAGATTATTTTACCGAATGAATCGGAAGAATTTTCAAGCGAATTGATGATTAGCCCAACTGTTGCGGCAATGAAAGTCCATCCCAAAAGAGGTGTTATTTTCTTAATAACCATTCTGAGCGAGTTCGAAATGGTTGGCCTCCCGCCCCGCATGAAATCAATGGCAAATGCAACCGATGCCGAATTAAAAAACAAGACTACAAAGTAGGAGAGGAAATAGAAGAGAAAAAGGTAGATATACCCCAAAAATCCGCCTTCGCTTTCTAATATCCGGACAGATGAAAGATCTCCGGTAGCAAAGAATGGCAACAAAAAACTTCCGATAATCAGTAGAGAAAAAACCCCGGAGAGAATTGGAAAAATCAGGATTCTGGGATCCTCTTTTAGAACCTCGAAAGAGCTTTTCATGAGTGACCACGTATTCGAAAATCGACGCATCTCTTTTCGTTTAGAAATTATCCTTTCAACAGAAATCGCAACGCCATAGCTGCGGTTTGAATAGCTTCCGTTCTCATCGGTTGTTTGTCGGCATCGTCAAATTCATGTTGTAATGCCGCCCGTATCAACTCACCGGCTTCTTCCTGAACGATCGCCGCCTGGTGGATAGAATCTTCTGGCCACGATGGGTGCATTTCCCTGGCCCGTATTAATTCTTCGGATACCTTTTTGAGAGCTCTGAGTTCATCATTTGAAAGTCCAGAAAAAAAGTCGATTAGTTCGTATCTGGCCTGATCCTCGTTTTCCGATACCGCCATAAAATCAATGGGTTATTAGTAAAACAGGGCATAGTATATCACATAGAACCAACTAAAAATCCCGTGAATGATAGCCCATAATATAGATTTATTTACAGACCATGAAATGGTTACTGCCAATGCTGTGCCGAGAGTGATTCCTCCCCGAACCGATTCTTTTACTCCTCCACCTTTTGCCATAACTATATTTTAAATAAAAGTTTTTTGTTGATCTATCCTCAAATTGACCACTGTTATTGAATCGATCAATTTGAATATTTCTATGCTACGATTTGCAGGTATGTTTTGTTTAGAAGATATAAAAAAAGCAACCCGTTTTACCGGGCTGCCTTGTATGGTGAGCTATGGGTTCTTTACCTGCTCATTTTTTTGGCTCTATCTCTCTTTTGACCTCAAACTAAGAAGAGGAATAAGTATGTTTTGGTGTGTAAATTTGTTGAAGGTTTCCAACTTTTCGGATTCGTTCTTCTGCCAGAATGTTGGATGCTTCCACAGGTGTTAAAGTATGTTTTTCCGCATAATCAAAAATATTGAGAACCGTATTATAGATTTCAGCTGTCTTATCCATCGCCAGTTTTTCATTATACCCCTGGGCGTTCAGTTCACTCGATATATTGATGATCCCACCGGCATTAATCACATAATCCGGTGCATAAAGAATTCCGCGATCTTGTAGCATATAGCCATGCTTCTGTTCATCATCAAGAATGTTATTTGCACCGCCGGCGATAATATCGCAGGATAGGTGAGGAATGGTATCATCATTAATAATCCCGCCAAGTGCGCATGGACTTAGAATATGAAGGTCGAGGGTATAAATTTCATCAGGAGTGACAACTTCTGCACCCGTTTCTTTGGCTAATTTTTGAGCTTTTTCTTCAAAAATATCAGTTACAAAAAGAACAGCATTTTCCTTCTTGAGATACCGGGCAAGATGGCTCGCTACCGAACCTGCACCCTGAATTCCGATTCTTTTTTGGGAAAGGGAATCAGTGCCGTATACTTTTTTAGCGGCGGCCTTCAGTCCCATATAAACACCGAACGCTGTAACGGGAGATGGATCACCACTGCCGCCGAGTGATTTCGGGATTCCGGTCACGTAATCAGTTTCAGAATGTATCCAGCTCATTTCGCGTTCGGTCATTCCCACATCTTCCGCGGTAATATATCTTCCGCCGAGACCGTCAATAAATTTTCCAAAAGCGCGAAACATCGCTTCGGTTTTGTCGGTTCTTGAATCTCCGATGATGACGGCTTTCCCACCTCCTAAATTCAGTCCTGAAATAGCAGCTTTGTAAGTCATACCGCGGGAAAGGCGAAGCGCATCTTTAATGGCGTCTTTTTCAGATGAATATTGCCACATCCGGGTCCCGCCAAGAGCGGGCCCCAGTGTGGTGTCATGGATTGCTATAATTGCTTTCAACCCGACCTCTGGGCGAGAGCAAAAAACGAGCTGTTCGTGCTCCATGTTTGCAAGTTCAGAAAAAAGCGGATATTGACTCTCCGACAACACCTTATTGTCAGGAATAGTAAATGAATTCTTCATAAATCTCAGTAAAACTTCAGGCTATTAAATATTGCTATGGTAGCGCTTCCAAATATATAAAGTTTTATTGATTATTGATAATATTTGGAGCAGAAAAATTGAAAGGAGAATCCGCAGAACTCATTGATACAAAAGAATTTAATGTTGAAACGTATTTTGATTTATTCTGGTTGGAGATAACGATATGAGTGGAACATTCATTAAAATGGCTTCTTAAAGAAATAAAAGGGATTTATATGAGTAAAGGACTAAAAATTTTAGCAGCATTTATCGTCGTTTTGATTGGTGCATTTATCGTATTGAATTTTACGATTGACGGGATTGTAAAATCAAATATTGAGGAGACCGGGACCGAGCTTTTTCAAACCGAAGTAGATGTGGGAAACGTTAATATTTCACTTTTTGATGGATCCGGTGAAATTTACGGTTTGAGTGTAGCCAATCCTGAAGATTTTAGTGATCAACCGGCTATAGAAATGCAGGAGATTCGAATTAAGGTTGATTTGATATCACTTTTATCTGATACGATTCTCGTTGAAAATGTAAACATTACGAATGCATCACTCTTTTTTGAACAGCGGGGCTTTGGAATTAATCTCCGACAGTTAAACCAAAATATGGATCTTACAGCTGATGAAGATGATCCTGCCATGATTATTGATCACCTTTTGGTTGATGGTGCAACTGTACGGGTCAGCAGTACGATAGACCGTGAACGAACGGCCGAAGCAACTCTTGAAAGTTTTGAGCTGAGTGGAATTGGTCGCCAGGGCAGCAATACCATGAAGCAAAGCATGCAGCAAATTATGGAACCGCTGATTGAGAGGGCCATTCAAGAGGCCGTTTCCCGCGGACTTCTGGAACAGCTTGAAAATAAAGTTCAGGATTTGTTGGGCGGGGATGAGGAGTAGCAGATAATTTTGTGATACCGAACTTTTTTTAAGACCGTAACTTTTCTTGCTCTTTTTTAGGAAGCTTGGCAACCACGAGGTTATATGAATCGGTTACCCATTCTTTTATGAGCTTATTGGGCAAATTGTTGTCCATCACAACCGTATTCCAGTGTTTCTTATTCATGTGATAACCGGGTATCACAATTCCGGGGTATTCTTCGCGAAGCTGAACAGCTTTTGTTGGATCGCATTTCAGGTTGATGCTTTCAAATTCATCCACATCGCAAAGGGCAAACATCTTTCCCATTACTTTAAAAACCAGTGTGTTGTTATCGAATGGAAATTCTTCGGTTACTTCGTTGAAGGAGAGACAGAAATCACGAAAGTCTTGGATGTTCAAAATGTATCGGGCAAATGATTAAGAATTTATAGAAATGTACTCCTAAAATGGGAAAGAATCACCGCTTGTCATGAAGTCAAAAAGCTCCAAACCGAATGGAGGCACGCAATGTGGGAGAGTTTAGATCTTCAGTATCCACATTGTTCATATTTAAGCCGGAAACAAATCGATAACCAACCCCGAGCGTAAACCTTATGGAATTTGTGATATTAATTTCTGTATTCAGGCTAGGATCAATCACAAATACGTTGTCTTCTTCAATCAGGTTCTCACCGTCAGAGTTCGTGCCATTTAGATTTACATCTCCGCCGCCTATAAACGATTCGAGCGTAAAGTGGATCAACTTGCTGGATTTGTGCAAATACCCAATGTAAAAACCCCCATAACTAAATTCAATTGTTCGATTTTCGATAGCGGATTCATCAAATGATACCTCATTCATAAGGCTCATTCCTCCGCCTCCGAGGGCAAATTTATGATCGATAAGCCAGGCACCATACCCGCCAAACATCACCCCGAGATTATTATTGATCTGCGAAAATTGCGTATTTATACCACCAAACCCGCCGTGAGCAATATCTCCGCTGAGAAGAGTTTCGTTTTGAGCTAAAGAAATAGATGTAAATGATGCGAGTAGTAGAATCGTCAGCAGCAGACGTTTCAACTTGATAAAAGGATTTTGATGATTTTTATAATGTAAGCTCTCTGTAAAACGATATCGTAGTTTGGATGGAATCCCAAATGGAGCGTGATATAAATGAAAAAGCTTAGTTACTATCTGTTGAAATTAGCTCTCTGATAATCATTGATAAACTCTGCCATCATATTTTCGGCCGCCTGATTAATAACCGGGAGCTGATCCCGCGATACGATTCCCACCATTCCGGTATCCCAGGTACTTGCGGAAGTTTGCAGATCGCGATTCAGGGTTAACTTCACCGGCTGATAAAGCTGCAGATTGATGGAAAACGGAACCAACCCATTATCAAGTTCCATCGTGTTGATGTGCATATACAGAAATGGAATATCAGCTGAGGATTCAACTTCCTCGTCTGAAATAAATTCAATACCGGCTTCCACAAGCTGATTGATCGCCTGCTGGCGAATAACGGTAGGGGTCAGGGAATCATGATCGACAACCTGCCGACTCCCCTCAATATTTGCCGTGAAACCAAACTCCTGCAAGCCCTGAAGTGTAATTCTTGATCGTTCAATTTCATTCTGCCCCAATACTGAAAGAGGCAAGACAAAAATAGTGATTAGAAAAATGTATCGAATGAGGCCGATCTTTGAAACACGAAGAGATTTCATGATTATAAATAAGTGAATGAGAGTTTAACGACGCTATAATTAACAATAGTATATGAGCAAAGAACTATCAAATCTTGAAGAGTTAATTGAACAAATAAAAAAGGCTGATGGAAGAGGGGATGACGTTTCTTTTGATGATATTTTGGATAAAATCGGGCGTCGTTCATTTGCGCCACTTCTTCTTCTGGCCGGAATTATAACTGTTGCACCAATCATTGGAGACATTCCGGGAGTTCCGACAATCATGGGGATATTTGTACTTCTGACAACAGGTCAACTTCTGTTTGGGAGAGAACATTTTTGGTTGCCGCAGTGGATTTTGAAGCGATCCGCCGAAAAGAAAAAGATTAAGAAGGGAATGGATTGGCTGGTAAAACCTGCAAAATTTATTGATAAATGGTCGAAGCCAAGATTAACTGTTTTTACAAAAGGTACCGGTCATTTCGTCATCGCGGGGGTCTGTTTTCTAACCGCCCTGGCGATGCCGATGATGGAGGTGATTCCGTTTAGCGCAAACGTGGCGGGTTTAGCATTTACATTGTTTGGATTATCTCTCATCACACATGATGGAATTCTGGCTGTCCTTGCGTTGGTATTTGCACTCGGTACATTCGGAATTGTGGTCTACGGAATATTTTAAATCACTTTGTTATCGATTAGGAACAATAGGAAAATCGGTGGTTATAATTAATAAGAGAGTAGATAAATATTCATTAATTGATTACAGACTATGACAAAAGAGAAAAAGAAAGACTTTCCGAAACAGCAGCAGAATCTTCCCGGCAATGAATCAGAAATGAGTCCGGAACCGGAAATTATCCGGGATGATTATAAAGGTTGTGACAAGTTAAAAGGCAAAACGGCACTCATCACTGGCGGTGATTCAGGAATTGGACGTGCCGTAGCTGTGCATTATGCCCGCGAGGGTGCGGATGTGGCAATTATCTATCTTGAAGAGGATGAGGATGCGCAAAAAACCAAAGAGATGGTTGAAGATGAAGGAAGCGAATGTCTCATCATCAAAGGAGATATCAAAGAAAGAGATTTTTGTTTTGATGCGGTTCAAAAAGTGGTGGATACATTTGGAGATCTGAACATTCTCGTGAACAATGCGGGTGTTCAGTACGTGCGCCAGGGAATGAAGGAGTTGGATTTAGATCTCACAGAAGAGACGTTTCAAACGAATGTCATTTCCATGTTTTACATCACGAAAGCAGCATCCAAACATTTGAAAAAGGGTGATTCTGTCATTAACACCACAAGTGTTGTCGCGTTTCAGGGAAGGGAATATTTGATTGATTACGGAGCGACAAAAGGTGCTATCCTTAGTTTTACACGATCGTTGAATGATGATCTGGCACCAAAAGGAATTCGTGTCAACGCCGTGGCTCCCGGACCGATCTGGACACCTCTTATTCCCGCTTCGTTTGATGCAGAACATGTGAAGAACTTCGGTAAGTCTACTCATCTCGGGCGACCCGGTCAGCCCAGTGAAGTTGCACCGGCGTATGTTTTTCTTGCTTCACAAGATGCTTCTTACATCTCCGGCCAAACCATTCATGTAAATGGTGGCGAGCCTGTTGGTGGGTAATAAATTCATCTTTGAAGGGTGAGAGAGTCAACCTTGTTGATTCAGGGGGATTACACGTACCATCTCGAACACCCCTCTGAGATTCTCAAGAACGTTTGAGAATCTCTGTCTCCCCTGAAAGGGAGAAATTGTTTCAGTTATTGCGAATGGAGTGAAGCAATCTCACTGCAATTCATACCTCAGAAAATCACCTTAACACAGTCTCCACTAAAAAGTGTACTTCCAATTCTTGCTAATCTCCTTTAAGGTTTGGATGGTAATTACAGGAAGAAAACTGGTCACTCCAATTAGTATCCATGTTTTGAGGCTCAATTCCTGGAAGGAAAGAATATTGTTGATTTGTGGGGTGAAATAGGAGACGATAATCACCGCAACACACAAAACGACAGCTCCCCAAACATACTTATTCCTTGTCACTTGATTGTTGAACATCGACTCATCGGCTTCTCGCATATCAAACACATGCCAGAGCTGGGCTAATTGCAGCCCACTAACCGCGCATTAAGGGACAGGC
>CAYRDO010000125.1:0-11941 GCA_964422985.1 uncultured Rhodohalobacter sp.
GTGTACATCATGTCTTCCTTGTCCGGAATTTGCCCCGTTCCGCGAGCAGAATCTTCATTCACAAAATATGGAACCTGAAGTTCCGTATAACCTTGCTCTGATGCTTCATTCAAAAAGAAATTGATAAGCGCACGCTGTAGCCGTGCCATTTTTCCAACATAAAAAGGAAATCCGGCTCCTGTCACTTTTGCCCCGCGTTCAAAATCTATCCAGCCTTTTTCATCAGCAAGTTCCCAATGCGGTTTTCGCCAATCTTCTTCGGAAGCCTCACCCCAAGTCAGAAATACCTCGTTATCTTCTTCGGAGTGACCAACGGGCACAGATTCATCCGGCACATTTGGAATTTGATAGAGCAGATCATTTCGTTCTTTTTCTAAAACGGAAAGTTTCTCCTCAAGCTCTTTAATTTCTTCTTTATTATCACCTGTCTCTTTGATGAGTTTTTGAGCTTCCTCTTTTTTACCTTGCCCCATCAACTGACCAATCTTCTTGGCTTTCTTGTTGCTTTCGGCTCTCAGGTTATCGAGCTCCGTAACAACACTTCGCCATTCTTCATCTTTTTCGATCACACGATCTACAACCGAAGTGTCAGGCTCCCCCTTATTTTTCATCCCCTTTTTTACAAGATCAACGTGTTCGCGGATAAATGTTACATCCAGCATATTAAATTCACTTTCGCTTTTTGGATTGCTATTTTGGGTCAAAGATACAATGAGTAAAATCTTGTTTGAAATTTTTTAAGAGGGTATGATGAATTTTTTCAGGCATTTATGATAAATAGTGCGAGAGAGATTGTAATCCTAACAAATTAAGGCTAAATTTGAATTAATTTAGAAATATTAGGCAGAATTGAATGACACATCACTTAGACGAAACAGACATAAAAATACTGAATCATCTGCAAGAGAACGGAAGGGCACAGCGCAATACAATCGCTGATATCGTTCATTTATCAGTACCTTCGGTCTCGGAAAGAATGAGGAAACTTGAAGAGAAAGGGCTCATCATTAACTACAACGCTATTCTTGATGCCAAGAAATTTCACTTCGATATCACCGCATTTATTTTTGTTGAAGTGGACGGATCAGAGCGCTACTCAGACTTTGTAGAACATGTAACCAATCATCCCGAGGTAATGGAATGCCACTCCATAACGGGAGATGGTTCCCACATCCTCAAAGTTCGCACAAAGAATACGGAATCGCTTGAAAGATTTCTTTCTTTGATCCAAACCTGGGAAGGCGTTACCCGAACCCGCTCAAACATTGTTCTCTCTACGTTTAAAGAGACCCGCAAACTACCCATTGAAAACGCTGAGGATATCAAAAAATAGTACGGCCATTTTACGAACTCTCGTTTTATCCATTTTTCTTTTTGGGTTGATTGTTTCTGTAGCCACAACGGCTGCAACCGGGATTCCTCAAGATGAACCAGGGCACAGGATTGCGCTTAAGATTACTGAGCCACAGAACTCATCGCTTACATCAGAGCAACTCAGTAGAATTCGTGAAATCGGGGTGGACCTCCTGGAAATTTCGTTTCCCACAAGCATTCCCACCTCCGATCTGGAACAGTTTTATATCCTTCTGGATACTGAAATCGACTTCACCATTGAAAATGAAGTTGAATCAAATCAGGAAGAAATCCTGAATTCTATTCAATTGAGCTATAACAGTGTTCCTGATCAACTGAAGGATAATGTTGCGGCAATAAAGGTGTTCGATTATCCGGCAGATTACAGGTCAACCTTCTCTTCTTCATCAGATAGCTTGTTTCATCAACTTTCTGAATCCATTGAGAAACCGTTTTATTATCAATCTGCTTTTTCAGCACCAGAGCACCCGGTTCAACAAGTAGATTTTCAAGTAAACAGAATTACTGCTCAGCTTGACAGTACTGTTTCCGGGTTTTCCCCAATCATTTTTTTTGAACCTTCCGAAAGTAAAACTGCATCACTAAGTGAACTGGAAACATTTCTAAACCGGTCGTTGAATGAAGAAGAAAGCTTAATCATTCTCCCGGCCGATTGGTTTCTTTCCCGGGTTGAATCTCAACCATCTTTTTCTACCATCATCAGTTCCTACCTGGAAGGAGAGCGGGTCGATTTTCCGATGCCAGCGGAAACGTCAGAATCAGCTGATGCCAATTGGCCGATCATCCTTTTACTTTTAATTTGGGCGAGTTTTGTTCTTCACTATAAATATCAACCGATGTACAAAGCTACCTTACCTCGGTATTTCTTTTATCACTCCTTTTTTGTTCATGATGTGATGCAGCATCGAATTCGGAGTGCGTTACCCGGCGTCATCGTCTTGCTTCAGCATACAGTCATAACAGGACTATTTTTCTACATGCTGGCCGATGGATTCATCTCTGAGCTGGGATTAAAATCTTTATCTCACCATTATTCAGCGCTCTTTATTTCCGGATTCGAAGAGCTATCCGTTTTTATTATCGGAGTATTATTCAGTTTACTTTTACACATTATATCTATCGCCTGGCTGTATCTGCCAAACAAAAAACTGAAACAGCTCACCCAAGTTGTAAATCTTTATTGCTGGCCATTCCATATCAACCTGATCATTGCAACTATCGCTTTTTATGTCGTTGAGGTCTTATCGGCCGAAGACTGGGCTATTGCAACCGTAATTGTCTATTTCTTTTTCTGGTTTTCCGGATTTATCGTGGCTTCTTTTGATAGTGCACGCTTCCTTAAGAGGTTTCGAATTCCAAATCTTATCCTAACGGTAGGACTCTACTTTCTTCTGATGATTGCTTCTCTCATTATCGCTCTTTGGTTTCCGGGTATTTATCAACCGCTTGAGATGGCTTTCATGTTGCCTTAAACAATCTGTTTTCTGAGACGGGCGACGGGAATTTGCAGATTCTCCCGATACTTGCTTACGGTTCTGCGGGCCACTTTATACCCCTTCTTTTTCAAAATTTCAGTAAGTGCCTGATCGGATAATGGTTTCTTCTTATTTTCGTTCTGAATGACATCCTGAAGAACATTTTTTACTTCACGGCTTGATACGTCCTCGCCGCTTTCCGTTTCTAAACCTTCACTGAAAAAATATTTCAGCTCATACACACCAAAATTGGTCTGAACATATTTGCCGTTTACAACGCGTGAAACTGTAGAGATATCCATATTGATTCGCTCAGCGACATCTTTCAGAATCATGGGCTTTAAACCTTCTCCATGTTTAAAGAAATCTTCCTGAAGGGCTACGATCGTCCGCATGGTTTTCATCAACGTATTGTGCCTTTGTTTGATGGAATCGATAAACCACTGAGCCGATTCTACTTTATCTTTGATGAATTTTTTGGCCTCAGAATCACCGTTTTCTTTCTGTTTTCCTTTTTTACTCTTCAGATTTTCCCACATCATTTTATAATCCGGGGAAATACGAAGCGGCGGAATATTTCGCTGACTCAATCGAATCACAAACTCACCCTCATCCTTTTTACCATTTTCTTCAAAGGGTTCATAATAAACTTCAAAATCCGGCTCAATATACTGCTGGTTATCCGTATCGGGATTCGTAACACCGCCTGGACGCGGATTCAATCCCTTAATCAGATCAAATACCTCTTTTAACTCATCGTTATCAACATTCAGGCGAGACTTTAGCTTCTCAAAATGCTTCTTTTCAAACGCTTCCCATTCCTCTTCAAGTAGTTTTATTGCCAGTTCTTTGAGGTCTTCGTCTGTATCAAAATGTCGAACCTGGCAGAGGAGACAATCTCTTAAATCCCTCGATGCAATTCCCACCGGTTCTAATTCCTGAATCTGCTTACGAACCTCTTCAACCTGGCTCGCTTTAACCAACGTACCGTGATTAAATGCAATATTATCAACCACGGCATCAATCTCTCTTCTGAAATATCCGTCTTCGTCCAAAGAACCTAAAATCTGATCGGCAATCAAAATCTCTTCTTCATCCAAATTTAAAAGAGAAACCTGTTGCTCAAGCTCTTCAAGCAACGATTCGTGATAGGGATTTGGCAAATCTTTCCAATCATCATCTCCGCCCGAACGGTTTGATGACCCCGAGTAGCCCATACCATCATATTCTGTATTGTGAAGAAAGGAATCCCAATCGATATCTTCATTTTTATCTACCGGATCCGGATCTCTGTCCCCCTCCTTCTCCTCTTTTTCCTCCCATTCGATCTCTTCATTTTCATTTAGTCTCTCTTCAGGAGTTAGAGGCTCGCCTTCCTCGAGAACAGGATTCATTTCGATTTCCTGCTTTACTCTCTGCTCGAGGCCCATGGTAGGAAGCTGTAACAATTTCACAAATTGAATCTGCTGCGGAGATAGCTTCTGCTGCAGCGATTGTTTTTGCGATATGTTTTGTCCTGTTTTTAACATTTAAGCTGGTTGCTTCCTTTCTTCTTCACAAACATTTTTAAATTCCATATACCACTCTTCACCGTATCGCCGAATCAATGAATCCTTTAAAAAATCAGCAAGATATATTCCTTCATCTTCACCATGGTGACAGCCGGCTGAGCACAATTCCGGAATGTATTCGAAATTTGCATATTCAAATTCACCAATCTGTTTTAAGCGTATTGGATACAAGTGACAACTGATCGGCTTTTCCCAGTTAAAATCACCCGAGTAGTATGCATTTTGGATGGCGCAGGTAGCCACTCCGTTTTCATCTTTCTGAACAAACACACATTCGCCGGAATCAATACAAGAGATCTCGTAACCGCTTGTATTATCACCCTGAACAACGCCCTTTTTATTTACAACATCAACAGCTTCTGGATCTAATTGATTCTGAAGTTTTCTAAAGGCTTTTCGAAGTACAGGAATCTCATTCTTACTGACCGGAGCGCCCGCATCGCCAATCACGCAACATGCCCCTTTGCAGCGGCTGATATTGCAAGCAAACTTAGCCGTTGCAATATCTTCAGAAAGTATAACGTGCTGTACTTTTATCATGTTTCAGAACTTATCAATGGCAGTCATTTGTTCGAGTCAACAAGTTTTTAGCTACTTCATAATATAACGAACAGAAATGATCTGAATGGAATTTATACAGGGAAAGATAAGAAAAGTAAGGAACAGGCTACATCAGCAGAGCTCAAAATATTTCCCGGCTTTTTGTTTGATGGCACCTTGCATCTCCAATTCTAATAATGTGGGAAGAAGGGTGTATGTCGGTTTTTCAGTTATCTCACTGAGTTCGTCGATATGTAATTCATTGTCAATTAACAGCTTACAAATTTCTTTCGATGAATCATCAAGTTCTAAGCTTTCCCATTTCATTTCGGTATCCTGAACGTTCTTAGAATCCGATTCAGTATGTACGGAAATTTCATCGAGTATATCCTGAATCGACTGCACCAGTTTTCCTTGTCCTGTGCGTATTAAATAATTGCATCCCTGCCCACCCAATGAATCCAGTGGATGTGGAATTACAAATACTTCCCGGTTCTGATCGAGAGCACTTCGCGCCGTAATCATACTACCGCCTTTTACAGCACTTTCCACTACCAATGTGCCATGGCTCATGCCACTCACAATCCGATTTCGTTCGGGAAAATTGACTGCATCCGGTGCAGCTCCGGGGGTAAATTCCGTCATCACAACTCCACCCTTTTCGATGATATCAGACGCCAGTTTAGAATTCTTGGCAGGATAGATCACATCAATTCCGGATCCCAAAACAGCAATGGTTTTCCCTCCTGAATCTAATGCTGACCGATGAGCTGCAGCGTCCACCCCATAGGCTAGTCCGCTGTTTACACAAAGTCCTGCTCCAGTAAGTTTCTCCGACCACTCTTTCGCCTGCTTCAATCCATATTTTGAGGCTCGGCGTGTTCCGACGACTGCAACTCCATCTGAACGTAAGGTTTCTTTATTTCCCTTTACCCAAAGCAATACCGGAGGATCAAAAATATGTTTGAGGAGTGGCGGATAGTATTCATCATCAATCGAGATCAGCTCAGCACCTGTTTTCTCGGTTTGCTCAAGAATAGAATCTACTTTCTTCCAATCGTCAAACTGAACAAAACTTGTGGCTACTTGTTTTCCGAATCCATCAAAACGCAGGAGGTCCGGTATCTTTAAATTGAATAGCTCAGATGCATTGTCAACTCCTGTGCGGTCCAGTAAAACTTTTATTCGACGCACTCCAAAATCGGGTATTTGAAGGAGTGCGATTAGTGCTCTATGATGACTGGTCGTTTTCAATCGATTGTAGTTTCTCCCAAATTTTCTCTTTCAGATTGTCCATATTGTGCCCCGTGGCTGAAGAGATGAGAATAGTATCGATATCATCTTCCAATTCCGGTTCTTCCTCTTCATCCAGCTCATAATTCTCTTTCAGGTCCATCTTACTGATGGCAAGTAGTCTCGGTTTATCCAACAGATCCGACCGATAAGCTTTCAATTCATTCAGTAAAGCATTGTACTCTTTTTTGATATCTGAATCGACAGCCACCACAAAAAGTAATAAATTATTTCTCTCAATGTGCCTCAAAAACTGGATCCCAAGTCCTTTCCCCTCGTGCGCATCTTCAATAATTCCGGGAATATCAGCCATCACAAAACTTCTGTAATCGGAGGTGGTTACAACACCCAAATTTGGTTCCAGCGTTGTAAAGGGATAATCCGCAATTTTTGGTTTTGCAGCAGAAATCGCAGATAAAAGTGTACTCTTTCCTGCATTCGGGAAACCTACAAGCCCGACATCTGCAATCAGTTTCAGCTCAAGCTCAATGGTTCTTTCTTCGCCCTCTTCACCATCTTGTGCGTGCTGAGGCGTTTGATTCGTAGCACTTCGAAAATGCCAGTTTCCAAGACCGCCTTTTCCACCTTTGGCGATGACAAGCACTTGGCCATCTTCAGTAATCTCGCCGAGTCGCTCTTTGGTCTCAGCATCATACGCGACAGTGCCCATCGGAACTTCCAGAATTTCATCCTCTCCGTCTTTTCCTTGTTTTCGGGAAGTATGCCCATTCTGACCGTGTTCAGCCTTCACAAACTTTCGGTAACGTAGATCAAGAAGAGTGTTTAATTGTTCATTTCCTTTGAGGATGACATCTCCGCCTCTGCCGCCATCCCCGCCATCTGGACCACCTTTCGGCTCATACTTCTCTCGTCTGAAGTGAGACATTCCGCTCCCTCCGTGACCAGCCGTTGCATAAATTTTTGCGTAATCAGCGAATCTCATAAATCTCTTTATTCTTTAAAAGGAAAAATCCGCGAAGTTTCTTTCTAAGGTCGTCAGAAATTTCAATCGACAATTTAAAAAAGGAAAACTTCGCGGATTTAATACAATTTAATTCCCCAAAATCCGAAGCAGTTTCGACAATTTTTTCTTCAACTTCGGACGTGCTACAATAAAATCAAGAAAACCGTGCTCCAACAAATATTCTGATGTTTGAAATCCTTCAGGAAGATCTCTGCCGATCGTTTGACGAATCACTCGCGGACCCGCAAAACCGATCAGCGCGCCGGGTTCAGCGATGTTAAAATCACCAAGCATCGAGTAGCTTGCTGTTACACCGCCGGTCGTTGGATTTGTCATCAGGGAAATAAACGGCACATTTTCTTTGTCTAATAGTGCAAGTTTGGCGGATGTTTTTGCCATCTGCATCAAGCTGTACACGCTTTCCATCATACGGGCTCCACCGGATTGTGAAATAATAAGAAGCGGGGTTTTATTTTCACGAGCATAATCAATTGCACGGCTCAGGCGCTCACCCACAACCGATCCCATACTTCCGCCGATAAACCCAAAATCCATGCAGGCAATTACAATATCATGCTTATCGAGTTTTCCTACCCCAACACGACACGCATCAGACAAGCCAGATTTTTTCTGTGTTTGCTTGATCCGATCTTTGTATTTCTTTCGATCCTCAAAATCGAGCGGATCAGTAGGCATAATCTCATCGGCAATCTCCTGAAATTTTCCTTCATCAAACAAAAGGGAGAAATATTCTTTGCTGCCGATTCGAAAGTGATATCCACTCAGAGGATCCACCCAATGGTTTTCTTCGAGCTCTCTGCGGTGAATGGTTTCACCCGTTTCGGGAACCTTCACCCAGATGCCCTCCGGCATATCCTTCTTTTTGTCAGTTTGAATATTGCTGTCTTTTCTCTTAAACCACGCCATAGAAACAGATTAATTTTTTTTTGACTGCCTCAAAAATAACGAATATCGCCCGAAGCAAAAATCTTTATCCTAAAATAAATCAAAAGAGTATGCGGATTAAATTTTGGTATCATTCACCTGCGAAAGCGTCAGATATTCCGGCTCGAATGATTCTACATCTGCCTGTTTGAAATGCTTCTTCAAATCCGGATGATTCCATCCCAACACAAGATTCTTCGCTGAGATCGCCTCGGTTCCGTGCCAGGTCATCTCTCCGCGGTTTTCTATCTCCAGCCGATCCCAACCGGTCCCCACAACCACATCTCCTTTTTTGATCTGATCCTGCAGCTTCTCGATCTCAATAACTTTCGCTTCGGAAATTTCAATTTCTCTATCCAGACTCATTTTCACTTTTTGATGGTAGAGGTGCTGCCGCCTCGCATCGATCACAGCGTGAATAGCAGGGGGATTTTCAGCGACAAATGGAATGGCAAAACTCAAAAGTGTAGGCAATGTGTACAGTGGAACGTC
This sequence comes from uncultured Rhodohalobacter sp., assembly GCA_964422985.1. Taxonomy (GTDB): domain Bacteria; phylum Bacteroidota; class Rhodothermia; order Balneolales; family Balneolaceae; genus Rhodohalobacter. The sequence continues at coordinate 8,655 of CAYRDO010000125.1, forward strand.
CTGTTGAAAAAGCAACCCTTTAATCGCCGAAGCGCCTATTCGAAGTCCTGTATAGGATCCCGGTCCGTTGCTGAAGAGTACGGCATCCAGATCTCCAACTTTCAATGAATGTCGATCTAACAATTCCTTGATAAACTCAAATGTTCGCTCCGAATGAACCGATCGTCCTTCCATTCTCTTTTCAATCACACTTCGTCTGCTTTTTCCCAAAGCGACTGAGCAGACCGGCGTAGACGTTTCGATGGCTAAAATCATATCAAACTATTGTTCAATGAACCAGGTTTCGTTGCTCAAATATACCCATCGCTCGTAAATTCTTCGAAGCTGACTATAAACATCCGCCGGGAACTCTTTTCGGCTGATATCAATATCAAATGAATACTCCACATTATTTCCCTCGGAGATATACTCTTCTCTCAAAGCCGCGCCCTGCAAACTTGTGGCACGTGTTTGCCCCATCTCATCTACAACAAATCCATCAGGCAGATCAACTGTGTAATGGATCGATAATTTTTCGGGAGCATCCAACGTAATCGGAACTCGCCGCTCGGTAGATTCAAACGGATTTCGGAACAAATATCCAACAACCATCGGCCGAAATTCGATTCCATCCCGAAAACTCGCGGCGTAATTTGGAAGCTCAAACTCTGTTACCACATCAACAATATTCCTGTTCTGTGGATTGATCTCTAAGCTTCCCTCACTCACCTCTGCTTCCGAATACACCTCAAAAAATGTCTGTTTGATAATTTCTGAAACCGGCGTTCCCGAATCCAACTCCCCGCGAATATTTTGTGACGGATATCCTCTTGTTTGAGCCGTGAGTGTTCCGCTCAACGTGCCATTGGTGGAAAGTGATGCATCAATATCAATATCAAGCTCGAAAAGTGACTGTTCAGGTGAAATATCGATCCATTCATAACTGTCCTGACTCAGCACCATTCCCTGGGAATTATAGGAATCGATCGGGATCAAATTCGGCAAACTGAATGGAAATGTAGCATCCATAAAGTACTGTTTTCCATCAATTTCACTGTATACAAGAAGATGATTGAATTGAAAAACAGACGGAAATGATTTATTGATCTGACCAAATTCACGGCCGGACATCAACATCGGTTTGGCATCAATTCCGGCACCACGGAGCATCGTCAAAAGAACAAGATTAATCTCCGCCTGACCCGATGGTTCGCCACTCAAAACATCATTCAGATTCTCATCTGTAAACACCGAATTCACGCCATTAAACTGTACCGACGAATTCACAACCTGGTAGATCGAATCCTGTGCTTCTGTAAGAGAATTCACAGATAAAGAAATCTCCTCACCCATCTGTTCCAGTTCATCATACGGCTCGATCATTTCGTATGGATTCCTATTCCTTAGAAGCTGAGCCGCCACGAACTCCCAACTATTTTCCAGAGGCTGACGCGGAATTCCAAATTCACTGATCTGAAATTTAATCTGCGCCCGAATATCATCAATCGAAGAGATGTAGCTGGATACATCCACGGCGGGGATATCCTCCGCATTCCACTCTTCAATATAAACGGGATCAGGCCTTGGTAGCGTAAAAAGCAGCGGCACATTACTGGTATCAACCCGATGCTCTTCATATTGGAGATCGAAATCATTGATGTGCAAAGGCACGGCATCATACCGGATAAAGTCTGAATTCCTGAAATACAGATTCACCTCTTGAGTAGGCACTCTGTGTGCGAGATAAAAATTCGGAAGCTCTTCAATATATCGCCTTTCAAGAGTGTATTTATACTCTATAATTGAACCTTCCTGAACCTCAGGCATCTCAAACTCAATGATTTTATAGCGCGAATTGAGGTCTACCGTTCGGCGATTATTGATATCAAACCGGACTTGGCTTCCATCGGGTTGATGCGTAATCGCCTCGAGATTGCTGATGGTTTCAATGCCGTCCTTAAAGTAGAACGGAATCCCAATCAGGCCCGCTTCGGCTTGTTCAAGCTGATCATCACTCAGTACCCGAATTCTCACCAAGTTATCGATAATCGCCACAATGCCGGTGGGTCTTTCCGTCATTCGAATGAAAGATTCCTTCAGCAGATATTCAAACGGATAGCTGTGATCGGAAGAATCGGTAAATTGATTGGTAGGAATCGATCCAAATTTATCGAAGATCTGGATCTCTTCTAAAATGGGCAAATCGTCTTGAGAATAGGTGGTTCCGCAAGCGATCAGAATAATCAGTAACGTGTAGAAAAGCCGCACAAACAGTTGCATTCTGGCTGGTAATTCAAAATCAATTCTTAAGGGTATTGATCGCAAACCGGTTTTTGTTGTAAACAGCCAGTGCTCGGCCGGTCAATGTCTCACCGATATAGGGTGAGTTCTTCGATTTCGACCGAACTTCATTTTTACTGTATGTCCACTCCTCGTCCGTATTAAAAATCGTCAGGTTTGCAGTCTGTCCTTCTTTAATTTCAGGAATATTGAGATTTAAAATTTGTCGTGGTTTGATAACGAGCTTGTCCATTAACTGTTGTAAAGAGAGTTTGTTTGATTTTAACAGTTGTTTCACACTGATGCTCCAGGCTGTTTCCAAACCGATAATTCCATTCGGAGCGTAAATAAATTCCACCTCTTTCTCTTCAATGGCATGCGGTGCGTGATCGGTACAGATCACATCAATCGTACCGTCTTCGAGACCTTCAATCATGGCATCCACATCGTCTTGTGTTCGCAGCGGCGGATGCATTTTCACATTCGTATCAAAGTGACGCTTTTCAATTTCTTTATCCGTCAGGTCAAAGTGATGGGTACAAACTTCGGTCGTTACATTGATTCCTTCTTCCTTCGCTTTTCGAACCAGATCCACCGCTTTTCGCGTGCTGATGTGCGCCACGTGAATATGTCCGCCGGTAAATTCGGCCAGCAAAATATCACGTGCAATCATTGTTTCTTCGGCAATACCAGGCGTTCCGTCTACTCCCAACCGCGCAGATACTTTTCCTTCATGCATGTGACCGGGACGCGAAAGCTTCAGATCTTCTTCATGATTAATGATCGGCATCTCCAACATGGATGAATATTCCAGAGCCACGCGCATCAACTGCGAATTATACACCGGATCACCATCATCACTAAATGCAACGGCACCGCCTCCTTTCATGTCGCCCATCTCGGCAATCGACTTGCCCTCCCGCTCTTTGGATACACAACCGATGGGATGCACTTCGACGGGCAGTTTCTCCGCCTTTTTCTTAATAAATTCTACCACATCACGCGTGTGAATGGGCGGATTGGTATTG
>CAYRDO010000126.1:0-11897 GCA_964422985.1 uncultured Rhodohalobacter sp.
TACCGGGGTTGGCCGCCGCACAAACAGGGCCATCCGTAATTTTGGCCTATTTTGTTGCAGGCTTGCTGATTCTGCCTGCCATGTTCAGTGTAGCTGAACTTTCAACAGCTATGCCCCGGGCCGGGGGTGCCTATTACTTCATCGATCGGAGTCTGGGCCCTTTATTTGGAACTGTAGGAGGGATCGGTTCATGGTTAGCGCTCATTTTTAAAAGTGCATTTGCGCTGATTGGAATGGGGGCTTACATCGCTATTTTTATTGATTTGCCCATCGTACCGGTAGCCCTGGCTCTTACTGTAGTATTTGGTATAACAAATATTATCGGCGCAAAAGAGAGCAGCTGGCTCCAGAACGTTCTTGTTGCAACACTTGTGAGTATCCTCTTTTTCTATGTGTTTCAGGGTTTTTTTGCAGTTCTGAATGTTGATTTTTTTGAGGTGCTGCGGAGTGAATTCAGTCCGTTTTTTCAATTTGGAGCAGAGGGCTTTTTTGCTACTATTGGATTTGTGTTCGTTTCATATGCCGGATTAACAAAAGTAGCCAGTGTATCAGAGGAAGTTCAGGATCCGGATAGAAATATTCCGTTGGGCATGATGCTTTCACTAGCCACAGCCACATTCATTTATGTAGTTGGTGTATTTATTATGGTAATGCTTCTCGATCCGGAAGCCCTTCATTCAGACCTTACACCTGTAGCTACAGCGGGAGAGGTATTCATGAATTGGCTTCCCGGTCAGACCGGTTTGATTCTTGTTGTTATCGCAGCAATTGCAGCTTTTGCATCTACGGCGAATGCCGGGATTATGTCAGCTGCAAGATATCCATTGGCAATGGCACGCGACGAGTTGATTCCAACACAATTTGCTAAATTAGGCCGTTTTGGAACGCCCACATACGCTACACTGGCAACGGTTGGAGCTATGATACTTCTAATTCTTCTCTTTAATGTAGAATCGGTTGCCAAACTTGCCAGTGCTTTTCAGTTGCTTCTTTTTGGGATTTTAAATGTATCAGTGATCGTGATGAGAGAGAGCGAAATTGAAGGCTACGATCCCGGGTTTAAATCTCCCTGGTATCCATATATGCAAATTGCAGGAATATTTATTTCAGGATTTTTGATTGCTGAAATGGGGTTTCTCTCCATCGCTTTTACACTCGTTATTGCAACCATCAGTGTGATTTGGTACTTCAGTTACGCACAGGATAAAGTGAAACGACAGGGAGCAATTTACCACGTTCACGCCCGTCTTGGTCAGTATCAATATGAAGGACTTGAGAGAGAAATGCGCGGAATTATGCGAGAGAAAGGATTAAGGAAAGAAGACCCGTATGAAAAAGCGATCAGCCGATCTCTTGTGTTTGATATTGAAGAAAAGGTTGAAGTGGAGTCTGTAACCGATATGGTTTGTTCAATGATGGCCGAGAGGGCAAGTATCTCAAAAGAGTCGTTAATTAAAATGTTTACACAGGATTCGGATGAAAATATTATACCGGTAGGCCATTCAACGGCCCTGAAGCATGTTCGGATTGAAAATAATATGGATACGGAAGCTGCTCTCGTGCGGTTAAAGCAAGGCTTAAAGTCTGAGCGTCACAGCAAAGACGGGGGAAAAATCCACTGCTTGATTTATCTTGCCAGTTCGAGTAAGAAGTCAGGTCAGCATTTGCGTATTCTTGCTCATCTCGCAGAAATGATTGATAATATTGATTTCGAAAAACGCTGGCTGAATGCCGGCGATGTGGCCGATCTCCGAGAGATCCTGCTTCGGGATGAGCGATTTATCAATGTTGCTGTGAAAAAAGGATCCAAAACAGAAAAAATTATTGGTAAGCAAATTATGGAGCTCGACCTTCTTTTGCCTGGTAAAAGTTTAATTACAATGGTGCGTCGGGAAGGGGACCTTATTTTCCCTCATGGAGATACTGTAATCCGGGAAAATGATGAGCTTTCAATCATCGGTGAAAAAGAAGACATCGATGAAATTAAAAATCGGACTGAATAAGAGATAACCACAGAGTCGCAGAGACACAGAGAAATAATGATAGATTTGGGTTTGTTTCGCCGTGAAATCCTCTGTGTCTCCGTGGTAAACCCTACTTTGCCAGAAGTTTGGAATAAATCTTATCCATTGAGAGAGCTTCTTCCTCACTCTCTTTCATATCTCTGAAAGTGAATTTGCCGGATTCCAGTTCATGGTCTCCCACAATGATGGCATGCCGCGCATTTTCGCGATCCGCATCTTTCATTTGTGATTTCATTGAGCGGCCTTTGTAATCCATTGTAGCGGACAGGCCTTTTTCACGAAGTTTCGGAAGGGTGGTGAGTGCCCATTTTCGGGCGGCATCACCAAGAGTTACGATATAAACATCCACCGATTTTTCAGTCCCGAGTTCAATTCCAAGTTCATCACAAGCAATAAATAGCCGCTCCATTCCGGCAGCAAAACCGACTGCAGGAGTTTTTGGTCCGCCAATCTCTTCCACCAGCAGATCATATCGTCCGCCGCCGGCTAATGCATCCTGTGCACCAAGATCCGGGCTGATCAGCTCAAATGCTGTTTTTGTGTAATAATCCATTCCGCGAACCAGGTGCGGATCTTCCTCAAACGGAATCTCCAAATCATTCAAATACTCCTTCACTTTTTCATAGTGATTGAGAGATTCTTCATTTAAATATTCTGTAATCACAGGAGCAGATTCAATAAACGGTTGATCTTCCTCCTCTTTTGAATCAAGAATGCGAAGCGGATTTTTCTCAAACCGTTTTTTTGATAGATCGCTCAGTTTCTCATAATTCGGTTTAAGGTGATCTTTCAACGCTTGTTTATACGCATCCCGACTTTCAGGATCGCCGATAGAATTCAATTTTAGTGAAGTATTCGTAATCCCTACTTTTTTATAAATGTGAACCATAAAGGCTATAATCTCCACATCGGCAACAGGGTCATCACTACCTAAAACTTCCAATCCAAACTGGTGGAACTGTCGCTGACGTCCTTTCTGAGGACGCTCGGCACGAAACATTGGTCCGATGTAGTAAAGCTTCTGTGATCCGCCTCTTTGTTCAAGATGGTGTTCCACAAACGAACGAACAACCGGAGCTGTTAATTCCGGTCGAAGAACGTAATTATCCTCACCACGGCTGAACGAAAAAATCTCTTTTGAAACGATATCTGTCAACTGACCCACACCGCGAACAATCAATTCCGTCTGCTCCATGATGGGCGTTCGAATCTCCTCGAAGTTGAATTTTTCCGCCTCCTCGCGAATCAGGTTTTCAAGGTATTGCCATTTGCGAATGTCATCGGGCAGAATATCCACCATGCCGAGGTGGGTTGTATATTTTGGCTGAGCCATAAATCAGTGAACAGTTATCAAAATTTCAGTTAACAGTTAAGTGGCGCAAGATAAGGTGGATAAGGGAAAGAATCTGCTTTTAGTCACGAGTCTTGAGTCCAGAGTCTTGAGATATCGACTACCGAATTTGTTGGCTGTTGAGTTTTAGGTCAGCGGACAGAAAGAGCTCTCCTCTCGAGAGGGGAAAGACTGAAAAGCGTTCAGCGCTTCAGTCAGGGATGTTTTTGTGCCGTGAAAGATTAATGCAAGTTTGCATGTGTTAAACTGTTGATTCGGCAGGCGAAAGAAACAATCGCCAGCCGAAAATTTTTACTCCAGCCTTTTATTCCCGGATCGCTGTAAAGGTGCTTCCTCGGGGCAGGCAATAAATTCTCCATCATCATCAAAGCAGTTTTCAAAAGGGATCGATTTACTCACAATCCCGAACATGTAACCCGTTCCGTTTTCTACATTTGAAATTACTTCCGGCAGACTATATTCGATGTCTTTCAAATCAGCAAAATCTTCCCGCCAATCCGGTCCGCCCGATGCCACAAATATCTGGTGATCGAGGAATTCGATTTCAAGGTCATCCTCCCCCGCCGGCGGTTCAGGTACATTCAAAACATATTTGCTGCCGGGTGTCATCAGAATTCGATATGATTCAGCACCGGTTTTTGTAATTCTTCGAACAGGCCTTTTAAATACATCAATAAAATCCCAGCCGGCTGATGGAGCTACCACATGAGCCAATGCTCTCACTTGTACCTCTACTAAGTTTTCTATTCCCTCAATGTAGAGAAGAACAATATCCGACGTTTCATAAATTTCCAGACGCGGCGTGGGAAAATCCGGAGGAAAGGTAATCGTGGTGTGACTTTCGGCGCCATCCGGGCGTTCGGCTTTGAAGCGAACCGTTTGTTCAGGTTTCAAAATATCGGTTGTGTTCCAGGCAGTTAAAATGTGGCGACCATCCGGATAAAGAAACAGAGAATCATCAAAAGCCGCAGAATTTCCGGTGTTGAGATCTGTCACACTCACCGCCATCTCAGGTATATCTGTAGAGTTGTCAATTTGAGATCGAACAGGCGTTACCCGAACCCATTGTGTATCCGCTGATACATCCAGGTAGCCGAACATCGAAAATGGAGCACGCACATTATCTTGAATGGGTTGGAAGGTTTGATCGCAACCGGGAAGGGTAATGAAAAGGCAAAACGCAAAAGTGAAAAGTTTTAGTAACCAACCTCTATTTGAAAATTGTTCTCTACGGTTTTTGGAATTATTATTTTTCATTGGCTATGTCTCTTTCACTTGAATTGTCCAGTAATCTCTTCTCCTAAAAAGAACTAAATATATTTCAACAGAAAAGGCAAAAAATCTGTTTTCAGAAGTACTTTTTCCCTTTTACCCTCTCACTTTTCACCACCTACAATCCATTGGTTTTTTTTCTATTTTTGATGCGACCTGTTTCATCTAAATTCAAATCATGCTTTCAAGAATTTTACATTTTTTTCTTCTGTTAATTCTGTCGGTCCAACCGATATATTCACAACAAGTGATGTACGATTCCGGCGGTGATTTAACTCCGGAACTGGCCTCATACAACGTAACTTTTTATGATTTGAACCTGAAAATTAACCCGGCAGACAGTACGGTTTCGGGTCATGTAGATATCCATTTTGATGTGGTTCAACCCACCAATGAAATTGCCTTAGCTTTGGACCCGCGTTTGGATATTTCAGCGGTTGAAAGAATTAACTCAGAGAGTTCAATAGCACCTCTGAAAATCTCCCAGACTGATGATAATCGAACATTCTATGTCAATTATCCGGCAACGCTTCAACCGGGAGAATCAAAGCAACTTCGAATTACTTATGGCGGGAAACCTCGCATAGCCCCAAATCCGCCGTGGGATGGAGGCATGGTTTGGGATACAACTTCAACGGGTGAGCCATGGGTGGCCGTAACCGTTCAATCCGATGGAGCATGGATCTGGTGGCCAAATAAAGATCACCCTTCCGATAAAGCAGATTCTGTAGCGGTAAATCTCACCATGTCGGATGATCTGGTGGTTGCATCGAACGGGCGTTTGCGCGGAGAAACCAATACCGAAGATGGCTGGAAAACCTGGAATTGGTTCGTCTCTACGCCCATCAACAATTACAATGTAACGCTGAATGCAGCGCCATATGAAATTATCGAAGAAACCTACACCAGTACAAGTGGCGATCAGTTTCCGGTGAAATTCTGGGTACTGCCTGAGAATCTTGAGGAAGGAAAAGAGCTGTTTCCACAGTTTATTGATCAGCTTCGGTTTTTAGAAGAGATATTGGGGCCGTATCCGTTTCGGGCGGATAAATATGGAGTGGCTCACAGTCCGCATTTGGGTATGGAACATCAAACGCTGATTGCCTACGGCGCAGGATTTCAAGATGGGGCATTATCTGCTGGAATCGCTGAGTTTGATGACCTTCACCAACACGAGCTGGCCCACGAATGGTGGGGAAATTTGGTGAGCGCCTGGAATTGGCGTGATTTCTGGATTCATGAAGGAATTGGTACATACATGCAGCCACTCTATTCTGAGCATTTGGGAGGGAAGGAAGCCTATCAACGATCAATGGAATTTTTAAGGTTCCAGATGGCCAACGATCCCGAAATGGCTGTGGCTCCACGCGAATCAATGAGTACCTATGAAATCACCCAGGGAACCCGAGGCGGAGACGTTTATTTTAAAGGTGCCTGGTTTTTGCACACCCTTCGATATGTGGTTGGAGATGATGCTTTTTTTACAATTCTGAGAAGATTTGCCTATCCAACAGAAGAGATGGAGTCCGTCACCGATGGAAGCCACGTTCGGTTTGCCACAACGGATGATCTGCTTTATCTGGCTGAAGACATTACCGGCCAGGATTTGGATTGGCTGTTTGAAGTGTATTTGCGTCAACCAAAATTGCCTGTTTTAAATGCCAGCCGAAATGGAAATATGGTCACACTTCGCTGGGAGGTGCCTGAAGGATTGGATTTTCCGATGCCTATCGAAGTTAAAATTGATGGCGAGGTCGTGACGCTCAGTCCTGATAATAACAGAATTTCGTTCGAGGTGGGGCCGACTGTGGAAGTTGAAGCCGATCCCGAGGATAAGATCCTGAAAGATTTTAATTTGGTTGGGGTTGAATCGGATTCTGAGCAGTGAGTAGAATTTCGAGATAGCGCGAGCGTCTCGCTCGTGCTTGCCAGTTTGTGTCACAAGAAAGACGCTTGCGTCATCTAAAGATTAAAAAACTCCACCTTTGAAGAGGGCGCAGGGGATGGCTGGGATCGGCCAATATTCAATTTAAGAATGCTTTCAAAACGGGATTGTAACCGCCACACTGGTTCCGCTAAATTGAACATGGCTCACAAAATCCATCAAATGACTGCTTTCGCATCGGTTCAGGAAATAAAGAATTGTATCAAACGCGAAGAGAAAGCCACCCTGTAAAACCAGTGATTGTCCGTAACCGGTCAAGCGATTGCCCTCTTTTCTCAGCCCGCGCTCCCATAAAAAAGCACCGAGAGCCATGTAGCCAACATCGAGTCCGGCATTGAATAGCAGGATTTTCTCAAAGCTGTGGAATTCAGAGATCGTTTCTGAAAGTGACATCTCAGCCGATTGATTCCTCAACCCGTAATATCCAAAACCTGCGATGGTCAGATTCACAGTATTCCAGGCTGCATTCATCTGATGAAAATATTTAGTCGTGCCGCTGGTTTTCGCCATCCCAAACCCGCCGACAATCATATTACTGACCGCCCATCCGCCCAAAACCAGCATTCCATTACTATTCAATCCTATGCGGTTTTCGTTAATGGCTTCGAGATCGGGTTCTGTTGACTGAGCAAAAAGCAGTCCGCTAAAAAGAACTTGTAGGATCAGAAAAACAAAGATTTTTCGTCGGACAGAAATCATAATGTTTTGATTGAGTTCATTCCTATCAAGAGAATAATTGGTTAAATCGTTTGCAAGATGGGTCAGGTTTTCGTGATATTGGCAGACGGAAACTTTAAGAATGTTCAAAAATCACCACGAAATCATTTTCTATGAAGCTCCTCAAAACTTCATCTTTGTCTACACTTTTAATTCTGTTAATTAGCAGTACATTTCTAAAAACTGCCGATGCACAACATGTTGAAGATCCAGATCCGCTTCGATTTGAGGAGGAGATCAACCGGTTTGAAGAATTCGACAGCAAAAACAGCTTTCCTGAAGATGCTATCCTGTTTGTGGGCAGTTCCAGTATCAGGATGTGGAAAACGGCCGAAGCTTTTCCGGAAATGCCGGTCATTAATCGGGGATTTGGTGGGTCTCATTTTTCTGATCTTCTGTATTATTACGATGAATTGGTTTTGCCGTATGCTCCGTCCGTGGTGGTTTTATATGAGGGAGATAACGACGTGGCTTCCGGAAAATCAAACGATCAGGTTTTCGAGGATTATCTTGAATTTACGGATCGATTGACGAGCGATTTTCCTAATGCCAGACTTGTTTTCGTTCCCATCAAACCAAGCAGCAGCCGGTGGGAGTTATGGCCCCAAATGAAAGAGGCCAATCAGAGAATCAAAGAACATATGAGTGAGAATGATCAATTTTATTATGTAGATCTCGCATCACCAATTTTAGGTTCCGATGGTACTCCGGATGATTCTCTGTTTCTTGATGATCTACTGCATTTGAATGAAGATGGTTATGAAAAATGGAATGCTGCAATTCGGCCTACACTTGAGGAATTCATGAAAGAGTAAGAAGATTGTCATTCTGAGCGGAAGAAGAATCTCAATTTGATAGCGCGAGCGTCTCGCTCGTGCTCGCCATTCTTATTTATAATTCCACAATACTCTCCTCCACAACTGCATAAACCTGTTCTCCTTCCTCCGGTTTGATGTTGTAGAGGCCTGTAAACTCCCCAAAAGCCGGTAACAAAATCTTCTTATCTGAAAAGAGAAAACATGGGAATCGAAGTGACTGACGACCTTTTCCCTTGATAGAAATTCCGGGATGAATATGTCCGGCGACCACGGTACGATTTGAGTCCGATTCAAATGAATCAATCGGATCATGCACGAATAGAAGATCATCTATTTCAAGAGTTTCATAAACCGAAATATTGGCCGCCTCATAGAAGGATTGATGAAGCAGGTCGTGATTTCCGGTGACCAATTGAATGGTCAGATCATCAAAATTTTCCAGCCACTCTTCAAACTCCAACCACTCCCGATTGGCTTTGCTGTGAAACAGATCACCTAAAATTAAGAGGGTTGATGGATGATATTTTCGAATCAGCGTCCCGAGTCGATTAAGATTTTTTGTATTGATAGTTGACGGTGCCGCAATCCCCGCTTTTCGAAAGTGTCCGGATTTCCCGATGTGCAGATCCGTGATGATGAGAGTTTTTCTTTCCTGCCAATAAATTGCTTTCTCAGGGAGTAGTTTCCAGGTTTGGGTTTGAATTGTTTTCGTGAATGAAGATGACATTTATCGTAATAACCTTTTTTGAATCTCGGGTAATAACTCCTTCTTTGAAGGGGCACAGGGGGATGGCTAATGTGAGCCAATGTTCAATTTAAAGATAGTTTTGGGTAAAAGCCTTTGGTCATCCCCCGAGTTCCCCCGATTCCGATAAATCGGATCGGTTTCACATTCCCCTTTCAAAGGGGGAGTTCTAAATTTCAATCCTCCTCCAACTGTTTCTGCATTTTTTTGACGCGGTCAATTAGTTTCTCGGAAGATAACTTTTCCCGCAGACGATCTACAAATATTGGGAACGCAAATGGCGAAAATCGATCCACATGTTTCAGGATGATTTCTTGGTTATGAATGCGTTGCAATGCCTGACGAAGGCGCGCCTCGTCCAATTGATATTGGAGAACTTCATCATGGGCTTGCTGGAGTAAAAGGTTATCAGGTTCATGCTCAGAGAATACGTCAAAAAAGAGACCGGAGGACATCTGCAGGTGACGACTCTTTTTCTGATTCCCGGGATACCCCGGAAACACCAAACCGGCAATCTGACTGATTCCCCGAAATCGTCGTTTTGCAAGTTCTGTACTGTTGAGACTTCCGCGAATATCGCGAACCAGATTTTCTTCGGAAAACAGATCATGCTTCAACGCTTCTTCGATGGGGATATCCTGATCAGACAAAAGTTCAAATCCGTAATCATTCATCGCGATGGAAAACGTGATCGGCATCAGTTTCGAGATGCGATGCGCAACCAACGCAGACATTCCTTCATGCACATATCGTCCCTCAAACGGAAAAAAGAAACAATGGCAGCCCTCTTTCGAGAACGATTTCTCAATCAGAAATTGATCGTTTCCGGGCAGAATCGAGCGCTTTCGCTGGATCTCAAAAATCGGTTCAATAGTTTTGAGGTCGATGCTGTCGTGTGTTTCGTTGACGGCATCCTGTAATTTCTTCCGAAGCAGTTCCGACATATTTGAGGAGAGCGACATTCGTCCGCCAAGCCACGCAGGTACTTTGCTGCTGGTTCCTTTTGTTTTCCGAACATAGGCGGTCAGATCTTTCACCCGAACCAGCTCTAGGTTTCGTCCTGCAAACCAGAATGCATCTCCAACATTCAGTTGCGAAATGAACCACTCTTCAATTCGGCCGAGGGTGGAACCTTTCATGTATTTCACACGCATCATCGTATCGCTGGCAATTGTCCCGATACTCATTCGGTGTCGCCGTGCGATTCGTCGGTCGAACACTTTCATCATCCCATTTTCATCCGGCTCCACTTTTGAGAATTCGTCATACCGCGACAATGATTTTCCGCCAAACTGGATGAAGTTCAACATCCAATCCCATTCGTCTTCGCGCAAGGTTTGAAAGGCGAAGGTTTGTCTGACCTCTTTGTAAATCTGGTCAGGATCAAATCCTTCCGAAACGGCGAGCGTAACGAGGTATTGAATCAGTACATCAAACGGTTTCAATACCGGAATTCTGGATTCTACTTTCTCTTCCTTAACGGCTTCTTTGAGCGCAGCCGCTTCAATTAGTTCAAGCGCATGTGTAGGCACGAACCAGATCGTGCTAATAGAATTGGGCTGGTGACCACTTCGTCCGGCGCGTTGAATAAATCGGGCAACTCCTTTTGGGCTGCCAACCTGGACGACCGTATCCACAGGCGTGAAATCGACGCCAAGATCAAGGCTGGAGGTGCAGACCACCGTTTTCAACAATCCGGTATGAAGCGATTCTTCCACAAAGTTTCGAACCTCCCGATCCAAAGATCCGTGATGAATTCCAATTTCACCGGCCAAATTTGGATTTGCCTCCAAAAGTTTTTGAAACCAGATTTCGCATTGGGAGCGGACGTTTGTGAAGATCAACGTTGATCCGCTTTTATCCAGAATAGGCAGGACTTTGTGAAGCAGATTGGTTCCCAAATGTCCCGACCATGGAAACTTTTCGACATCATCCGGCAAAACGGTTTTTACATCAATATTCTTTCGAACATTAGCTTTGATGATGACCGCATCATCGGGAGAAGGAATACCAAGAAGTACATCAAAAGCCTCATCAAAATTTCCAATGGTTGCCGAGATGCCCCATGTCTGCAGATCTTCATTCAACCCGCGAAGTCGCGATAAACCCAATTCAGTTTGCGTTCCTCTTTTTGAGCCGAGCAATTCGTGCCATTCATCAACTACAACAGATTTCAAAGACTTAAATCGCTTCGGATACCCTTTCTGAGCCAGCAGTACATGCAAACTTTCCGGGGTGATGATCAGAACTTCCGGCATCTGTTTTTTCTGTTTCTGTTTAACTGATGCGGAAACATCACCTGTTCGCCGCTGAATGCTCCACGGGATTTCGAGATCATCCACAACTTCCTGCATAATCTCTTCCAGGTTTCTGGCGAGTGCGCGGAGTGGAGTTATCCACAATAATTGCAATCCGTTTTTTTCTTTGGTTTGATAATCCTCGGGATGCGCATCCATCCACCGTATGAGAGTTGGCATGAAAAGCGCGAACGTTTTTCCGCTTCCGGTTGGGGCGTTTAGTAAGCCAGATTTTCCATCCAAAAAAGCCTGCCAGACCTCCCGTTGCCAATCAAAAGGTGCCCACTCTTTTGTCTCAAACCAATGTTCAATTATAGAAGTTGATCGTATCATATTTTTCTAAGCCACCAAATCACAAAATTTTTCTGTTTTAGTGATTTAGTGGCAGAAACAACAGAATCTAAATTATGTTTCAAATGCTTGTAACGATGAATCCCGCCTAAATCGTTTTCATTAAAAATCGTCAGAATTTATAAGAGCTTGTAAAAAAGAGAAATAGATTCATTTTTTTCTTGAAAATGGATGCAAAAAACGTCAACATAGAAGCGCTTACGAACTTTGAAAACATAACATAGAATTAAACAGATTTACTGAATATGTGGCTCAATATTAAATCATATGAAGAATACAAGGACGTCTACCAGCAAAGTGAAGAAAACCGGAAAAAATTCTGGGAGCATGAAGCGGGTACGTTTTATTGGAGAAAAAGCTGGGACAAAGTTCACTCC
>CAYRDO010000127.1:0-11850 GCA_964422985.1 uncultured Rhodohalobacter sp.
AGCCCTGATTTAATGAAAAGGTTGAGTGATCGCTGGGCCTGACAATAAAACTTGCGCCATAAAGAAGATCGAAATTTTCGAATTCTTCGTATGAATTGTGATACTGAAAACGTGCTAAAAATTGGCTGCCCTCACCTGAATAAATTCCATGCCTGTTAGATTGAAACCAAAATGGAGTGTTGCTCTCCGAACTGATGATTCCCGTTGTTTCCACCGAAAACTGGGCAAACAGAGTTGACGGAGAGATCAAAAGAGTGAGGAAAATGGAGACAAATAGCGACCGTTTTATTGTGACCACAGAACCTTTTTAAAATTGAACATTTAGGAAACAAAGATAACAAAAAACTGTTTGTTTGCAGATACATTGATCTGTTAAAAGCCGCCTAAAAATAGTATCATAAAACAGTTCACTGGGATTTCTAAGATTTAGCAACACACATTTGATTCACGAAATAAGCAATAAAACCGTTGAAGACTATCGTCCATCGAAAGAGGAGGTCGATCCGGATCGTCCTTATCTTTTTATACATGAAAAAGAGATGCAGAAAGATGGAGTCGTATATAATGTGAATACAATTTTCCTCACCAATCGGGAATGTCCGTTTAAATGTGTGATGTGCGATTTGTGGCGTCATACCCTTGATGAGCCTACTCCGGCCGGGGCTATACCGAATCAAATTGAGTATGCGTTGGATCGATTGCCATCTGCAAATATTATCAAACTATATAACAGTGGTAATTTTTTTGACGGTAAAGCGATTCCCCGTGACGAGTATCATCAAATTGCAGAATTTCTTTCCGATTATGAACATGTGATTGTTGAAAATCATCCCAAACTGATTGGATCTTTTATACCTGAATTTCGGGATATGTTAAACGGATCTCTCGAGATTGCGATGGGACTTGAGACGATCCATCCCGATGTCTTGCCCAAGTTGAATAAACAGATTACCAAAGAGGATTTTTTTGAATCAACCCGGTTGTTAGTTGATGAAGGAATTGATGTTCGTGCATTCATTCTTCTCAATCCACCATTTTTGACGGATGCAGAGGATAACATCAAGTGGACATTTAAATCGGTGGAATTTGCTTTTGAAAGCGGATGTAATGCCTGTTCTATTATTCCTGTCCGCGATGGAAACGGAATTATGGAGCAGCTTCGGGATTCAGGTGATTATGTACCACCAAGATTATCAGCCCTTGAAACAGTTTTTGATCAGGCGCTGGATTTAAAAGAAGGTCGCGTGTTTTGTGATCTGTGGGATCTTGAACGATTTTCTGATTGTAATGACTGTTTCAAAAATCGAAAAGAGAGACTTGACGAGATGAATCTAACTCAAACTATTTTACCGGAAATCAACTGCCATTGTAATTGACTAAAACTTATTCATGAAGAAATATGATTTTTTAATTGTAGGCTCCGGATTTTCCGGATCGATAACTGCGATGGCATTGAAAAAGATGGGCTATTCGGTCTGTTTGATTGAAAAAGATCAACACCCGCGTTTTGCGATTGGTGAATCTTCTACGCCAATTGCAGACATGATTCTGCGAGATCTGGCTGAGGATTATGATTTACCCTTTCTAAAAAAGCTTTCTCGTTACGGAGAGTGGCAAAAATATTATCCAGAAATTGGCTGTGGACTAAAAAGGGGATTTAGTTATTATCATCACAAAAAAGGAGAGAGGTTTCACTCCGATGACTATCACAGCAATGAACTTTTAGTAGCTGCAAGTGAGAACAACCAAAATTCTGATACGAATTGGCTCAGAAGTGATGTTGACCATTTTCTTGTAAAAAAAGCCGCAGAGTTGAGAATAGATTTCATGGACCAGACGGAGGTCCGAAAACTTTCCAGGGATCCCAAAAAAGAACGATGGTCGGTTTACCTAAAATCACAACAAGAACTCAATGAAATTTAATTTGAATGTATTATTGATGAGACCGGAAGTCCAAAGTTTTCTACATTATTTTTTAATGCCAAAAGTAGTTCTGATGGATTTAAAACAAATTCTTCGGCTATTTACACACATTTTGAGAATGTGAAGCGATGGTCAAAATATTTGGAATCAAACAGGTTTGAGACATCGGATTATCCATATGATCCCGATTTTTCTGCGTTGCACCACTTGATTAATGAAGGCTGGATCTGGATGCTGCGATTCAAAAATAATCGGTTGAGTGCAGGCATACTCTTTGATGAAGCGGATCAAGTTCAAAATGTTGATGGGAACCCCGAGGAGAAATGGAAATCTGTAATCAGACAATATCCGTCTCTACAAAACCTGTTTTCAAGGAGCAGGATTGCCGATCCGCCGAATGAATTCATGGTGACGAATCGTCTTCAGCGACGCTTAGATAACATGTATGGAAATGGCTGGATTGCACTACCTCACACAGCCGGTTTTGTGGATCCATTGCACAGTACCGGGATTGCTCACACACTCAGCGGTGTAGAATTCATATTGAAGGTTTTCAGAGAGAAGAAAGATATAAATTATCACTTAAGAACATATCAAGATAAAGTTATTAATGAATTGAATATCATAGATTTACTAATATCAATATGTTATAAATCCAGGCATCATTTTCAACTTTTTTCCGCTGCAACAATGCTCTATTTTATCGCATCCATTCGGTATGAGAAACGGCGGTTACGAGGTGAAATTCCGGATATGCTCTTATGTGCTGACGATAGTGAAATCAAACAGATTATCGAAGAAACGTTCAATGAAATTGTGAGACTCAATATTCGATCAATGACAGGATCGGAGATTAAAAATTATGTTCATAAAATCAGAAAGCGTATCGAACCTTTTAACCCCGTTGGTTTGATGGAACCGGAAGCGAAAAACATGTATCGTCATACCACGGTTGAGCTATAATTTATTTAACCAGCACCACCGGATGCTCCGCCGCCTGCAGCTCCTGCCGAAGCACCTGCACCACCGCTTGTTCCTGAAAATGTAGATGTACTTGTTGAAGCCAGAGTTGTTACTGTTGAGGCGACAGAGGCGGGGGTATGATCTGAACCGCTCATTAAAATGATCCAGACGAAAATGGCTTGGTCACTGTCATCCGCTTGTTTAACAATGGTTTCGATCTGTTTTTCTGAGAGCGATAGCGCCATAGCATAGATAAAATGCCGATCCATCATCTCCATTCGAATCGTTCGCTTATCAGCTTTTTTCAAACCATCCCTGTAAGCCTTCCATCGTTTGTAGATTTCCTGTCCTTCGCGCGTTCGTCGTTTAATTACAGCAGATGCGCCGAGCATTAAAGCGGAAAATATCAACCCGATGAAAGCTAATTCAGAAAATCCATATACAAGTAATAAAACGGATATCACAATCAGAATTACCTGGGCAATGATATTAAAAATGACACCATACGTGCTTTTTTGATCGATCCAATTTTTCTCATCAAATACTTTTTTAACTTCCTTTTTCCACTCCGAAAACCACTTCGACATATCAAAATCACCCTCTTTGAATACTTCATTCAGCAGGTCAACTCCATCATCAATCTGTTGATTTAAATGATCTACTATCATTTTTTCCCAAATCGGGAGTGATTTTTCCGGTTGCGGATCTGTTTTTTGAATTCTGAATTGGGTGCCTTCAGACGAGAAAAATCCCTCTTTTTCTTTCTTCTCTTCCTTGATGCTAAACCATCCGCGTCTGGCCAAATCAAACATAGTCGCTGCAAGATGTCTTCCGGTGGTTATGCCACTCGCCATCAGTTGACCAATAATTGCCGGTGGTGTCGAGTCGGGAATGAGAATGGTATCACGATCAGAAATTGTTCCTGTTGAAAACCGGGTTCCATATTTCAGATAAAGAAGAGTAAAGGCGGCGAGACTTACCACACATATCAAAATTGTAACGATGGGAGTAATTGAGCGAAAATATGCATATCGCTCTTGAATTCGTTGTTGCTCAGCGATGTACGCCTGTTCATCGTGTTGAATCCATTCTAGTGTTAGATTTGGATCAGTGATTGAAATAACAGAACGATCAAAAACGCGTGTCGGAAATACGGAACGAACTTCCAACGACTGATTCGTTGACAAATCTTCTGCTGAGATTGAAAAACTGCCGGAGTTTAGATTTGAATCAACCTCGAGAGAGGGCGGACGGGTCCATGCGTAAAGTGAGTCCTCAGAGATTTGTTTTGGCAGCGAGATATCGATATTCAGATTCTGGGTAGCCTTTTCCCTTCCGGATGCGATATAATTCCAAAAGAATTCGGTCCAGTCGGGACCAATCGAAAGAGCATCTGTCAATTCATAATTGATCGTAAATGTCCTCTCCTCATTTTCAGCATCATAATACCAGGTGACAATGATTGAATCATCACTTTCCGAAACACTAAATGTGGCGGTTTCTTCACTGTTTTCATTGATGAATGCATCATCATCTTCCGAAACCTGGATATTTTGGATTTCGGTAAAGCCCTTCTTTGGTAATCGGTAATCCGCCCAACTAAAAGAACCCTGGAATTGGTAGGTCCGATGTTCGGCAATTCGAACGGTCCCATCCTCAAGAATCTGTACATCAACCTGGATATCAGGAATTTCATACTCTTTATCTTGGGAAACTCCCACACTAAACATGCAAAGAGTAATTACAAAAGTGATGACAAGCTTCTTCATAACAATCATTGAATTTGTTCGAGAATTGAATCAGATATATCCGGCATACCGCCTTTCTGGGAAGCTACAAATGCTGCGTATTGGTTGGAAAGAGAAAGAATTCGGCTTTTGGGTGTATCATTCAATATCAGGAATGTAAAACAGGCGAGAAATGCATCACCCACACCCACAAAGTCACCATCGCCGGTAATGGGATGGGCATCTTCATGAATGGTTTCATCTGATGTAAACATCGAACTACCTTTTTCACCTTCCGTTAAAAGAATAATTTTTGAAGGCTTATTCTCTAAGATTTCATCAATAAAATTACGACTACCATACCACTCAGCTAACGTTTTAAACTCGTGCTCATTTATTTTTATAATGTCAGATTTTTGAATAGAAGAGATGACTAATTCCTTATCTACAAATGGAGGACGGAGATTGAGATCAAAGACTTTTAAACAAGAAGTCGGAACCTGTGATAAAAGATGTTGAATAGTACTTCTTGTTTTCTGATTTCGTTGAGAAAGCGATGCAAAACAGAGCGCATCTAATGAGGGGATTTTATTTTTTAGCTCATCAGTTAACTCAATAAAATCCCAGGCAGACGGTTCATCGATAGAGTAGGAGGGTTCACCTTCATCAAATTGTACATTTACAATACCCGTGGGTTGAGTCCTATCTTTCTGAATCAAGCTGCAATCGATTCCCTTATTTTTCAAAAAACTTAGGAGCTCAGATCCATTCTCATCATTTCCAATTCGGCTAAGCAGCAAAGATTCTGCACTCAAACAATGCAGATGATACGCTACATTCGCGGGTGATCCTCCCGGCTTTTTATAATCTGGGAAAATATCCCAAAGCACTTCGCCAACACTCAACGTTTTGTATATCATATAAACTCCAACAGTCTTTGAACATGGAATGATTTAACTCCATCAAATATGGTTGTTTTTGCAAAAAAAATTAAATCTGCTTTGAGAGTTCATTCTTTCTTGTATTTTTGATTGATCAACCATTAAAAAATATTATTCTATGGATAGAAAACGATTTCTAAAAAGTTTAGGAGCCGTAACGCTCGGCGGAGTTACAGCGGCAGGTTTACCACTCTCATCAATTGCTAAAAAAAGAGACGCTTCAGACCACTTATTTTTTGATATTTCATTAGCTCAATGGTCCTTGAACAGAAGCTATTATGGCCCTGCACGAGAAATGGGTTGGGAAGAATTTGGCCGATTACTTCGTGAAGATCCCTCTCAATTATACCAGGGAGATATTGATCCCCTTTATTTTGCACAGCATGCTCGGCAGCGATATGATATCGGTGCAATTGAATATGTAAACCAGTTTTATTTTGATAAGGCCGAGAACGAAAAATATCTCAACGAACTCAAAAATGTGGCCGATAATGAAGGCGTAGAAAGCGTGTTAATTATGTGCGATGCTGAAGGAAACCTTGGTGATCCGGATGAAGCTGCTCGACAGCAAGCCGTTGAGAATCATTATAAATGGGTGAATATGGCCAGCTTTTTAGGATGCCATGCCATTCGCGTGAATGCTGCGAGCCAGGGTACCTATGAGGAACAGATGGAACGTGCAGCAGATGGGCTCCGAAGTTTAACGGAATACGCCGATGATGAAGGAATTAGCGTGATTGTTGAAAATCACGGCGGACTTTCAAGTAATGCTGAATGGCTTGTTGGCACGATTGAGATGGTAGATCACCCCAATTGTGGTACACTACCGGATTTTGGAAATTTCAATATTTCGCAGGATGAATCCTATAATCGGTATAAAGGTACTGAGATGCTCATGGAGCACGCAAAAGGAGTAAGTGCCAAGACATATGATTTTGATGAGGACGGCAATGAAACCACTCTTGATGTGGAACGACTTATGAGAATCGTCAGAGATGCCGGCTATACCGGATACGTTGGAATTGAATATGAAGGAAACCGGCTTTCTGAAGATGAAGGAATTAAAGCAACAAAAGCACTTCTTGAAAAAGTTGGCAAAGAACTCACAGAGTAAAGAGCCTTTGAGTTTTATTCTATTAATTGTACAATAAAAACTCACATATTCCTTTTTTACTATTGCTCGAAGTATGCTTCTTTATTGATTTACCATAAACCCGATATGTTATCCTATGAATCTAAATATCAAGGCTAAAAAGCAAAATAGCTATGATGCTATCGTAGTTGGAACCGGTATTAGTGGCGGTTGGGCTGCAAAAGAACTCACTGAGAACGGTTTAAACACGCTTGTCTTGGAACGCGGCAGGGATGTTAAACATGTTGAAGATTATCCCACTGCGACAAAGGATCCATGGGAATTACCTTATGCAGATCGAGTAACCGAAGAGGAAGCCCAGCATTATCAAAAACAGATGCGTACCGGCTACACAATTGCACAATCCACAAAACATTGGTGGGTAAGAGATACAGATCAACCCTACAAAGAAGAGAAACGGTTTGATTGGATTCGCGGATATCACGTTGGTGGGCGCTCGCTCATGTGGGGACGGCATAGTTACCGCTGGTCAAACATCGATTTTGAAGCCAATCTCAGAGATGGAATAGCAGTCGACTGGCCGATTCGTTACGAAGATGTAGAGGAATGGTACGATTATGTTGAAGGTTTTGCCGGAATTAGCGGACAGGCAGAAGGCCTCCCACAATTGCCGGATGGTAATTTTCTCCCACCAATCCCCCTTAATTGTGTGGAAGAGATGTTGAAGGAATCTATGGCCGAGAATTTTGACCGAACTCTCACCATCGGCCGAGTTGCCAATCTAACCCAACAGCATGAGGGCAGAGGACCGTGCATGTACAGAAATCTATGTATTCGCGGATGCCCGTACGGAGGATATTTTAGCAGTAATGCCGCAACACTCCCGGCCGCATCAGAAACCGGCAATATGACATTGCGCCCTTATTCCATCGTAAATTCAATTATTTATGATGAAGAGAAAGGAAAGGCGACCGGAGTCAGAATTATTGATGCTGAAACATTGGAGACAGAAGAGTTTTATGCGGATGTGATTTTCCTGAATGCGTCTGCAATGAACTCTACACTGATAATGTTGAACTCCAAGTCCAACCGCTTTCCAAATGGCTTTGGGAATGATTCAGGTGAATTAGGCCATAACATTATGGATCACCATTTTCGTGTTGGAGCCAGCGGCGAAGTTGAAGGATTTGAAGATCAATATTACTGGGGACGACGCCCCACCGGATTTTACATTCCCCGATTTAGAAATCTTAACGGTGAGCAAAGGGATTATATCCGTGGTTTTGGTTACCAGGGACAGGCCGGTCGTGAGGCTTGGCAGCGCGGTGTTCGGGAAATGTCTATTGGTACCGAACTGAAGGAAGAACTCCAGAATCCCGGGGCGTGGTCAATCGGAATGACCGCTTTTGGTGAAATGCTTCCCAACCATGATAATTACGTTTATCTGAGTGAAACCGAAACTGATAAATGGGGACAACCCGTCCTTGTTTTTAATGTAGAGTTTGGTGACAATGAATATAAGATGCGTGAAGACATGAAGAACGATGCAGCTGAGATGCTTGAAGCTGCAGGCGCAAAAAATGTTAATATGTTCGATGACCCCGGCGGCCCCGGTTTGGGGATTCACGAAATGGGTACAGCCCGGATGGGACGCGATCCGAAAACTTCAGTTCTCAACGAATGGAACCAGGTTCATGCGTCTAAAAATGTTTTTGTAACCGATGGTGCCTGCATGACTTCAGCAGCATGCCAAAACCCATCGCTCACATATATGGCCCTAACAGCTAGGGCAGCCAACTATGCTGCTGATCAACTCAAAAAAGGTGATTTATAATACTATGGACGAATCAAGCAAAATTGACAGGAAAGAAGCGATTAAACGAACAGCACTTCTGATTGGCGGTGCTGTATTTGCTCCAAATGCATTAGGCGTTTTACAAGGCTGCACGGCTCAACCAGGAGTAGACTGGGATCCCGTTCTGTTTACAAACGAGCAGGCACGGCTTACATCAGCATTGGCGGATGTAATTATTCCAAAAGATGAGTATCCATCGGCAAGTGAAGCAGGAGTTCCGGCATTTATAGAATCAATGATTAATGATGTCTATACTGAAGAACAGAGAAATGAATTCCTGGATGGTTTGGATACGTTTGCTGAAAAATCCAGGGTTGAGTTGGATGGTGAATACTACGACAGCGCTGAAGAAGATCGATACGATTTTACATACAATGAGAACCAAAACTCTCTGGAGATTGAACGAGGACAAGATGTACCTTTTTTCTTAAGATTTAAGGAATTAACTATTCTGGGATATTTTACGTCTGAAGTTGGTGCAACAGAAGTTCTGCGTTATCAAGCTGTTCCTGGGATGTATGATGGTTGCATGCCATTTGAAGAAGTTGGAAAAACCTGGGCAACGTAAGATCCATAAGCTGATCTTTGTTGATTTAGGATCAGGCAAACAGATCGACACAACCAGGTTCATTCCTTAAAAATGTCATTGAAACGAATGGATCCTGTCTGGCACTTTCAGCATTTTAAAATTCTTCACTGACATACATGGCATTAACCGACCTTGTGGCGGGCTTTATAGTTGTGAATTGAAAAAGGAAACCTCTAAATACGTAGAGGTCGAATTCTCTTTCTAATCCGCTTTTTTCCAGACTACCACACCATCGTCTCGCAATCCGATAATGATTTCGTCATCTACCTCAGGCAAGAATTTATCGGGCCCAGGCATAACAGAAGGTTCAGGTTCATTGTAAACGCCATGTACCAAGTGGCCAAGCCAATTTGTTTGTTGCATTGAAGTGGCGGTTGTAAAACCTAATACGAAACAGATGATGGCCCCTAGAGCGATGAGTACTTTAATTTTTCGTCCTGATTCAAGCATAATATGTATTGTTTAATTGGAAGTTGTAAGTTGCCTAAAATCACGCAGTTCTATTGAGTAACGGTGTCAGGATAAGAAAATTGAACCGAATCTCCTTTATTAATCTATTCAAATCTAAATTCCAGCATAAATAATTGTCGAAAAAGAGTGAATTCAAGACAGAAAGCCGTTATTTTTACCATTCGCAATTCCTAATCTCTTCTATCGATTATTGATTTAGAACCATTTGAATGAGAATTGATCCAAAATATTATAACCGATTTATCGGAATCTGTGCGGCTATAACCGCTGTCATCATTGTCTACAGTACGATTCGATATTTTCAACGGCAAGTCGACGATTTTGAAAATAATGTCAATTCAATACAAGCGGATACTCTCTCATTTCACTCCTATTCTGAGCAGGATTCGTTACATGTGAGTGAGTTACCAAATCGGCCGGCAATCATCCATTTTTGGTCTGCCTGGTCAGATAAATCGATGGAAGTAGGGGAGTTTTTACGATCGTATAGCAGCAATCAAGATGAACTTATTGTTATTGCCGCTTCTGTAAATGATAATGATGAAAGTATACAGCCCTATATCGATGAATTTCCAAGCTCTTTTTATGTAGTAAAGGGCACTGACTTCTATGAATCAATACGAGTACCCGGAATGCCCACCCAAATTTTTATTGATAGTAAGAAACAGATTTTTGATACGCATGTCGGAAATGATACAACCGAAATCAGAAACAGATTAGATCAACTCTTAAGCAGTGAGTAATTCGGCTAACTATATCATCCTAAATGGATCTTGTATTCCAGAAGAGGAAGCGATGATTCCTGCGGTTACATCCGGACTCTATTACGGTGCCGGATGTTTTGAAACATTTCTGGCAGAAAGCGGCACCATTTTTAAATTTGATGATCACATTGCCAGGCTCAACAAAGGATTGGATTTTCTTGGGGCTTCTGAAGCAGGTATGGTTAATGCTGAGATTATTTTAGATCAGATAAAAACTCTTTTACATGAAAATGATCTCTTAAAAGAATGTGCGCGAATTCGAATACAAGTTTCATTAGGTGAGAAAAACGGATACTCCGGGAAAGGTGATTCATCAACAATTGTAATCATTACAGGAAAATCAGCCCGAAAAAACTCGTCTCCCAAAAAGCTGATACTTTCAGAAACAAGTGTCGTCTCATCCTCGGCAAGGCCGACCGATTTGAAGTTGTGTAATACACTTCACTACCGGCAGGCTTTTCGTGAAGCTGAGCAAAAAGGCGTAGACGATGCAATTATGATCACTGAAAAAGGATTTGTTGCGGAATCTTCAATTGCCAACATTTTTTTTATGAAAGATGAGGTGATTTACACTCCATCGGAAGATTGTGATATTTTGCCCGGAATCATGCGAAATTCGATCATTGAAATTCTCAAAAATGAAATGAATTATGATATTGAGGAGGGTAGATTCAGCATGGATGAGTTATTGAAAGCGAACATCGTTTGGCTCACAAACAGTATTAAAGAAATTGCTCAGGTATCACAAATCGAAAAAATATCTTTTGGAATTGATGACCCGTTTTTGTCTGATCTGAAAAATATGCTGAACGCATACAAGGAAAAACACAGCACTCATGTCTGAAGAGATATCAAAGCTTAGAAAGATTGAAGAGCTGATGGAATCGATCCCCAAATTCAGCTCAACCGGGAAATCTGCAGCGAACTTTGATTTAAGCCGGATGCAGACATTTTGTAACCGAATGGGAAATCCTCAAAACGATTTCAAATCCATACATGTAGCAGGAACAAATGGAAAGGGGACCGTTTGCCGAATGCTGGCATCGGTTTACCAAGAGGCGGGGTACCAGGTTGGTTTATATACGTCGCCGCATTTGGTTGATTTCAGGGAGCGTTTTCAGATCAATGCGAACTTTATTGAGGGTGATTTTCTACTGGAATTTTTTGATCGTTTTGGGGATTATATTCGCGATTCAAAATTCACCTATTTTGAAATCACAACTGCCATTGCATTCTGGTATTTTTCGAAACAAAAGGTTGATATTGCTGTACTTGAAGTAGGTTTAGGGGGACGATTAGACGCAACAAATGTAGTTAATCCGTTAATAAGTGTTATCACTTCAATCGGTCTTGATCATATTGATATTTTGGGAGATTCCATTGAAAAAATAGCGATTGAGAAAGGCGGAATTATCAAACAAAACAGGCCGGTTGTAATAGGAAATCTAGATGCTGAAGAAAAATCAGCCATTCAAAAAATTGCGAATGAAAAATCGGCTGAATTGCTAACGATTGATTCACTCC
>CAYRDO010000128.1:0-11561 GCA_964422985.1 uncultured Rhodohalobacter sp.
AGGATTAAAATGAAAGACCCAATTGACGTTAAAATGAATGATGCCACGGTTAAAAACGATATAAAAAGCAGTTCCACCAAAAAGCCAAAGCAGAAAAAAGACCAGTTGCCCATACCGCCATTGCCAGACGGATTTGTTGATACTTTATTTAAAGCCGATTTAGAATTTGAGGAAGAGCTTAAAAAAGATCCTGACAATCCAAACAATGAATTAAAGAAAAAGGGGCTGAAATTTCGTGATACTGTTTATGATACTTTCGGTTACTTATTTGGTGGTCATCAAGTATTTGGTGGTGATCCTGAGCCCATCAATATAATTAAAACTAAAGTCACAGATACTACCACCATTTCAGACCTAAAAAAATGGCCATCATCCTGTTACGTACCCATCTACAATGGTAGTGGAAAGTACTGGTATGATGATGCACCTGAAGAGAACCTCTTTAAACACGAGTGGACAAATCGTGAAGGTTGGCATCCTCACCATAAAGCTTCAAAATATAGTGGTGAACTTCTTACGAATTACAGCCTTGATAATAGGAGAATTTCAGGAGATAACAGCGTCGGAGTGGGTATTGAATTTAAGCCCCAACGCCAATTAAGTGAAATCACTCTGCAAGCGGAACTTGGCTGTCGTGTGTTTAATGTGTCATATGTAGAACTTGAGAGCGACCAAACTGCTTTGGGCTGGATAATGATTAGTAGTAGCATAACTTTAGCCGGATGGGAGCTTTTAGAAGGTCCATTAGGCTGGAAGTCAATAGGTTCCAAGCAAATTCCAGTGGATATAAACTTTATAACAGGTGAAGATATTAATAACAATTCATCTTCAAAATACGACCCACTCGTGAAGAATTATGGTAAGTACTTAACCGGTAATAAACTGAAAACTACCTTAACGGTGGAAGGTGGTAAAACATATATCCTTGGAGTTGTGGCGCGGGTATTTATTGGGTCAAATTTTTCAGTTGAAAACGCCAAAGGTAAGGATATACTAGACTCCTTTGGTACATTAAAAAATATAGCGTTTGGACAGATTTGGTGTGATGTCGATAAAATTATAGTACAAGAAAAAAAAGTTCTTAAGTGGTAGTAGCGCACCTGCTGTAGTTAAATAATACTTCATTAATAAAATATTGAAATGAAAGACACAATAAAGATAAAAAGTGATGGCACTAGAGATGACTCCCAGATAAATCACATAAAAATGGCATTGATGGCGAATGGAGGTATGTCTGATACTGGATTTGAAGATCATGAACATGCTATACATCACAAAACCTCACTTTCCGGGTATTCAGAAATACAAAAGAGTCATCGCAGGGTTGAGTACCTTCTGGAATCCGGTTTAATGAAAGCGGGTGTTGATATCGACAAGCTGGAAGAGATTTACGCTCACAATCAAACCGTGCTGCGTCGTATTCTAAAGGAACAAGAGGATGAGGCAATCAAGCGGTCTTCCCGGTTCCGAGATACCTTCCGTCATAAAATTGAAGGCAGACGAAAAACCTTAAAGCATCTTGTGGAATTCGGCACTCCAAACGTAACCGCATATGAACTGCTGGACAAGCCGTTCTTAATCTGGCAGACGCAGGGTATAAAGTTTCCCGAAACGCACTTGAAGAATTGGAGAAAAATAAATTAATCAAAAGTGCCAATTACAAAAGGGAAGTGTTTAAAGTTACTGAAGTCGGATTTAATGTAGCTGATTTACTTTAAACTATGTCATTTCACATTTGAGAGGCTAATTTGAG
The DNA here is from genome assembly GCA_964422985.1 of uncultured Rhodohalobacter sp. Lineage (GTDB taxonomy): Bacteria > Bacteroidota > Rhodothermia > Balneolales > Balneolaceae > Rhodohalobacter. Next base: position 1,754 of record CAYRDO010000128.1, read on the forward strand.
ATTGTTATGAATCTTCCAGATTGATCCAAACATCCATTTCAGCAATAATAAAATTTATCCTAGCTTTCATTTTTTACTTATTACAATTTTGGTTTCGGATTTGGGCCATAGAGATCTAATAACCTAAAACAGATCAAAAATCGCTACGTCGCTACATCTTTAAATCGATAAATCAAAACTCTAACAGTGAGCCATCCCCCTCTGTCACTCTTCAAAAGGGGGATTGTCTAATCAGCATAAATCTTCATCCGCTCAGTTCGATGAAGCGTGATTATTCCAAAGGCTGCTTCAGGTGGCAGGATGGTTGCTTCAAATACAATCACTTTGCTTCCATAATCCAACTCAATACTTTTGCCGTATTGAACTCCGCCAAAGCTAACCGCACCGGGCACAAAAAACATGTGGTTTTGATCGGGATCGTAATCAACATCTGAGACAATCCTTGAAAAGGTCTCCTCCCCTCTCTCTTTTCCGTATAACCACACCTGTTTGATGGTCCTATTTTCTTTATCAATTTCATACTCAACGGCCGGACTATACAAAGCCCCACTTCCATAGTTTCGGTTATCCCCGTTATCAAATAACATCACATTTCCATTAGGCATCCGCAGTGGTGCATGTTGATACCACGCCCACTCAAAATCGGGGTGATTTGTATTTCCCAAAAGAATCTCCTCATCCGTAATCGGTTGATTAGCGGAATTCAATGGCGTTAAAAGAAACTGGTTCAGATCAGTACCATTTCCCGAAGTTTCCCACCCTTTGTGCGGAGCGATAATCCAAACCACCTCATTTTTTTCCGTGAGTTTTACGGTTCCCTGTGATCTCCCCGAGACCACAATCGTGTTATCGGTATCATCATAATAGAGTGCATTGGCGTGAAACCAATCGACGGCAATATCTCCAAAAGAGATCGGCCAGGCCGTACGTTCAGGATCGAGCGATTCCCGCAGATCCCACTCATTTATAATATCCTTCGACTCCCGGTCAATTTCTATGATATGATCTTCCACCGTACTCAGCCCATCTTTATTGACCGTCACAAGAAAATTACCATTCGGTTTTTCAGTCACTTCATGATGAAAACTGTATCCCGGCATTTTGCCATCTGTTGACAATCTCTCCCAACATGTTGATCTCGTAAATAGCGCCGCCGTTGCCAAAATAAAGATTCCCATTTTGAAGTCGCTCCGGTCCGTCATCATAAAAAAGATCGCTTAGTTCCGGATATTCAGAATTACTTTCAGCTCCATAATCAAGGTACCAGCGGATATCGCCGAAAGAATCAAACATAAACGGTTTTTGAGGATTTGTTTGTCCGCCCACCCTGTGGCCAAAATAGCTGACCAACGTCAGGCCTTCAATCATTTGAGATCGATTTGCGGTATTGATTTCAACCTCGGGCAAATCTTCCAACAAAGGTTCGGTTTCAATCAAATAAATCTTTGAACCGATTTCTGTACCATCCATCAAAAAGGTGAGTTCAACCGTATTCTCATAATCGGAATAAAGACCTAAAACACGAATCTCATGCTGAGTTGCAGACTCATTAAATTGATGGTGGATATCTGATTCCGAACCATTTTTACCAATCACGCGAATCGATACCCTTACAGGTTCGTTGGTCTCAAATTGAATGGTTGCGGTCAGAGGTGCCACCCCGGATGGATTCGTCTTCACTTTTTGGTTTCGGATTTTCAAATCACCCTCAATTGAGCTCCAGTTGTCATCTTTACAAGCTAAAAGAGTACTGAAAATCGTCACCGTGATAATAAGTAGCTTAAATGTCTTCATACCAGCAAATTCACTGAATGATTGATGAATTCAAACTCAATAATACGATTTTTTCGAATCTGGGTGGGTTGAGAACATGTTGAAGAAACCATTTCAAAATCATCGAGATTCTACTCGGTTCCTCAATCATCTTTTCTTAGTTTGTGCCCTTTATTACTCAAAAACAGACTGTAATCATGATTTTATCCCTGCTTCTTTGGACTGTTGTTGCAATTGTTGCTACAGCCATATTATGGAAAGGAAGTGATTGGCTCGAAGTATCCAGTGAGAAACTATCGGTGTATTATGAACTGCCGGACATCGTTCAGGGAGCCATTGTTGTAGCCATCGGGTCCAGCTTCCCGGAGTTGGCAACGGTTGTTTTATCAACGATTCTTCATGGAGAGTTCGACCTTGGGGTTGCAGCGATAGTGGGATCCGCCATTTTCAACATCCTTGTGATTCCCGCTGTGGCAGGGTTGGCTTCGGAAAAGCCATTAGAATCGAATCGGGATTTGGTGTATAAAGAAGCACAGTTTTACATCATCTCTGTTGCCGTACTGATCATCACATTTGCGTTTGCAGCGATCTTTAATCCTGTTTCATCTGAAGACGGAATCATTTTAGGCGAGATGACCCGCCTCCTCGCTCTGATGCCAATTGTGCTCTACGTCTTCTATATCTTTATCCAATATCAAGACACGATCGATTACACGCCCGAAGTGGAACCCGATCAAATCAACCCTCTCAAACAATGGGGACTTTTAGCGGGAAGTTTGGCCGTCATTCTGATTGGAGTTGAAATGCTTGTGCAATCGGCCATCAAATTTGGAGATATACTCGGAACGCCCTCTTTCCTTTGGGGAATCTCGGTTGTAGCCGCCGGAACCAGCATTCCGGATATGTTTGTGAGCATCAAAAAAGCTCAAAAGGGAGATGGAATTACATCACTCGCCAACGTATTGGGAAGTAACATTTTCGACCTTTTGGTCTGTATCCCGATTGGCGTTATGATTGCCGGTGCGACGGTTATTAATTTCACCGTTGCCGCACCTTTGATGGGAGCGCTCACCCTCGGAACTCTCATGCTCTTCAGCTTTATGCGAACCAATATGATTCTCGGAAAAAAAGAGTGTATTTCACTGCTTGTTTTATATGTGATTTTCCTCCTCTGGATGGGACTCGAAAACTTTGGCGTAATCGATTCGATTCCATCACTGCCGGCTTAAACCGTTGATTTCAATACTTTTGGATCCCCGTTTTCGATGTAGCGATTTGATTTAAAGCAGATCAAAAATCGCTACATCTTTAAATCTATAGATTTACTCATAGCTCACCTTCAATTGCTCGACATATACACCCCGGTCATCTGATTCTGCATTGCAATCAACAAGGGAAAATGAGAGAATATCTACTTGTAATCTGCACTGCAGTGACACCTCAATTCTATACAGTTCACCTTCTGTCAGATTAAGCTGATACGATTCACGAATACTGTCTTCCACATCCAACTTTTGAAGAGCTTTGAGTCCGCTGCCGATTCCATCCCGTTCAAGCTGACGTGAAAGGATTTCAGCGCCCGCACTACCATTTGGATTCATATGACGAACCCGCAGGTTCACAATCATTTCCGTGGTTGAAGATAGGTTAATGGCCGAAAGCAGGGTGCCTTTCCAATTTATATCTGCCAACAAAGAGGCTTCATTGGCCTTGGCATAAAACCTGGCATATCCGACAGCAGTTGCGCTTTTTGTATCTCCGGGTCCTGCAACATTTACGGTTGTTCTCGAAAGCATCCGCTGATTCCCGATATCCGTAGCTGCGTATTCTGTCCACCGGGCATTGCCATCATTTTTCCCTGCCGATGATGAAGTAATACTCAGATCCTGATCCTCAATAATTTCTTCCTCCGGCTCTTCCGGCCCGGTTCCGTTTTCTGTGCAAGCTGTATTGAATACAAGTAACAAACTGACTAAAAAAAATATGATCCGAATTGATTTGAATGATTCCTGGTTTAAAGTTTTCATGATATTTGAAAGTTTAGTTGTGTAATTGAGTTATCTCTGTACGCGCGATAAGAAGTAAAACTGGCGAAAATTTTAAAGTCCCCCTCTTGCTGTGTCCCGAAACGTCCGGAGGAGGGGATTCAGGGGTGTGTAAAAATGTTGAAAGTCCCTCCTTCTCTTGACCGTTTTTTTGGTCGAAATAGGAAGGGATTTTAGGGTAGACCCAAAAGCGGATTTATTGCAGAAGAGTAAACCTCAGCCCGACTGTAATCCCCATCACATCAATGGCTGTGCTTTCTTCACTTCCTTTGAAGCCTTTCATATATCGAAAAGCTCCATAGATAGACGTGCCTTGATTGAGGAGATAATGCGGAGCTATAGTAACACCAACTTGCGGACTGACATCCTTGTACGAGTTGAATGCCTGGTACTCAATAATAGATGCTCCGCCGGTAGCCATGAGGGGAATATGGACCTTTTCTGATGCTACAAATTTATAACCGAGGGATCCGAAAAAGCCCATACCGCTTGTGAAATATTCGCTGCCCACCGTTTCCGATATCACATAAATAAAATCGAGCTGACCAATGAAATTTTGATATTGAAGGTCGCCGGAAACACCCACGATAGACCCGGAGTCATCAAATTCACCAAACTTTAAGGTGGGTGCATGCCCGATGGACGCTCCTGCTGAAAGGGAAAGCTGATCCATATCTGATTGTTGACTATAAGCCTTATTTGGGGCTAATAACATAAACAGAACTAAAAAGAAGCTGACTATGCCAGTGAGGTAGTTGTTTCGTTTATTCATAATAATGGAGAATTTTAGATTAGGTTATGATCTTCACTTTCTATTCGCGCAGTAGAATTCAAGGGTGGCGAAATTTTTTCTTAGATCAACTTTTGAGATATGCGATTTCCGATTTAGCGATTATATTACTCTATACTTTTTCCCCCTCAACAAACCTCAAGAAAATGTCAAAAGCATCCGTATTCATCGCTACCAGTCTTGACGGATTCATCGCCCGCGAGGATGGCGGAATTGACTGGCTTCCCACGCCTGATACCGAATCCGATAATGGAGAGGATTACGGCTACAATTCATTTATCAAAACCATAGATGCAATTGTGATGGGCCGAAATACGTACGAACTGGTTCTTACTTTTGATGAATGGTATTACGGTGAAATCCCACTTTTTGTACTCACCACGAAGGGAGTTGACATTCCGGACCGTCTCAGCAAAACCGTCTCACAGATTTCCGGAAATCCGCATGAAATTGTTAAAGAATTAGCTGAAAAAGGATATCATAACCTCTATGTGGATGGCGGTAAAACAATCCAGGGATTCTTGAATGCAGGGCTTATTGATGAAATGACGATCACAACTATTCCTGTTTTAATTGGAAGTGGAATACCGCTGTTTGGACCTCTTTCAAAAGATGTGAAATTGAGACATATTAAAAATCAATCATTCAACAATGGTCTGATCCAACACAAGTACGAAGTGATAAAATAATCCAAATACTATGAGTCCATCCTCTAATATTCAGGAAGTTTTTATGTATCTATGCGTATCTGATCCTGAAGCAGCTATTACGTTTTACAAGGACGTGTTTGATGCTGAGGAGGTCATGAGATTAACAGGACCTGATGATGAAATAGCTCACGCTGAAATTAAAATCGGACCGGCAATAATTATGCTGGCCGGCGAGTACCCGGATTATAACATCCATAGTCCAACATTTTATGGCGGCTCTCCTGTCAGAATCCATCTTCATGTAGATGATGTTGATACTCTCGCCAAACATGTTCAAAAATCCGGAGCAACCATTGTTATGGAACCCACCGATCAGCCTCACGGCGAACGAAAATGCAGGATTCGAGATCCGTTTGGACACGAATGGCTTCTGGGGCATGAAATTGAAAAACTTACCCCGGAAGAGATGCAACAAAGAATTAACGAAGCTTTTTGATATGAATCGTTTGTTACACTCCAAATCAACACTGAACAATAGAGAAATCTTTGTTCAAGAATTAAAAGCCCTGCTTCATCAGGCGGGAATTTCTTTTAGGAGACCTCCTGTCACTGCAGGAATAGAGGATCAGAAGAATTGGGAATCACACTCTGATCTCGATATCAAGCAGAAGATTGGGAGAGTTGTAATCTATATCGAAGAAAATCTTACAAAGGAGCTTAGTCTGCAAAAGCTGGCGGATGAAATTGAACTCAGCAAATATCAACTTATCCGGGGCTTTCGAAAAGAAGAAGGCACTACTCCTTGGAAGTTTCTTATCGAAAAGCGCATCAAGAAAGTAAAAGAGTTGTTGAAAGAAGGAGTATCACCGGGCCATGCTGCGGTTGAAGCCGGATTTTATGATCAAAGTCATATGAATAAAGTGTTTCGAGAGATTACAGAACAAACTCCAAAGGAATATCAGGAAGAGAATTTCAGGAATAAAAACTGATACATGATGTCCAGTTGGCAGTTGACAGTAGGCAAAGGTTTAACTAATAATTTTTAGAACCTAATCCTGAATGGAGGGATTTTAGACCCTTAATCTTGGTGAGCTTCTTCATTTTTGTCAACTGCCTACTGCTCACTGTCTACTGATAATTGTAAACTGGAACTCCGCAATATTTTACAATCATCTTACTGTTCCGGGTTTTATATTCGGATATTCATCAATTAAAATGAGAAAATATGGATTACGATAAACGTCTCCCCTTTCAGAATTCGGTTACAGATCGTCTGTTCAAATCAAGGATTGTAATCATCAATGGAGAAATTACACAGGATTTGGTCGGAAATGTAACATCTCAATTACTGGCGCTGGCATCGGTTTCAAATGATCCGATTACCCTTTTCATCCACTCGCAAGGAGGACATGTGGAATCTGGTGATTCTATTCACGACATCATTCGATCGATTGACGCCAAAGTTCGAATTGTAGGAAATGGATGGGTGGCAAGTGCCGGAGCGCTGATCTACGTTTCGGTTCCGAAAAAGGACAGATTTTGCCTTCCCAATACACGATTTTTACTTCATCAACCTTCCGGAGGAGTTCGCGGAAGCGGAAGTGATATTGCCATCGAAGCGGAAGAGATTGTAAAAATGCGCCGCCGACTGAATGAAATTTTTGCTGAGCAAACCGGTCAGCCATTGGAAAAAATTGAGAAAGATACTCAACGTAATTTTTGGCTAACGGCCGAGGAAGCAAAAGAATATGGATTGGTCGGATCGATCATTCAGAAAATTTCTGATATCTCCTAAAACAAACTTCACAAATGAAATTCACTCGCTTTTTGTTTGGAAGATCAAATAAACCCTTTATTGACCAAATCAATACATAACTTTTTCTTTTTGATTTGAACAATCCTCAGAATGGAGTAAATCATGATTATCAAAAATGTTCTCGATCAACTTGAAACGTCAGATAAACCTGTAGCTAAGGCCTTTCATACGGGTGATCACTTTAAAGTTTTAGTCTTTGGTTTTAAGAAAGGAATGAAGCTCGAAGATCACGAAGCTCATCAACCCACCAAATTGTTAGTCTTAAGCGGAGATTTAATGTATCATCAAAACAAAAAAGAGACCCGCCTTAAACAATATGACGAGATTGATATACATCCGGAGGTTACTCATTCCCTGAGTGCTCTGGACGATAGCCTCGTTCTGCTTACCCAGGGCAAACACTTCTGAAATATCCGGAATTTTGTTATGGCTAAACAACAACTTCTTCAACATTCTCCGGTAGTTGACCTCTCACATGTTCCATCTGGCATTCTGTGACGTATCTTTCAAGTGAATCGAGAGTGATGGAAATGATTTCATCGGTCCCTTTACTCCAGTCAAACTCAGATTCGCCATATTCATTCTGAAGAGCCTTCACCTGGGTTTTCATCTGTTCAAGAGTTTCAAAATCGTACGGAGGTGCGTCGTGATACTTCCATCCGTTCACATACATTCCTTTTAAAATCATTGGAAATGGCGAGATCAGATCCAACGATTCGGAAATCTGGATGCGATCGCGTATGGTATGCATCACTGCCCGCCAGATGATCATTGCACGTTGTCGTTCCTCGGGGTGACCCAGATCTTCAGCTAATTGATTAAAATAATCGTTTGTTTCGTGAAGATATTTTTCTAACTCAAGATTTGAACTATTCATAATAATGCCGTTTTCTGATTCCATTTCTCTCTTCATTTTCAAAACAACAGAAAAACGATGATCATTTCTTCAAAAATCTACTTTGAAATTAAGATATACCTGTTACTTTTTACTTTTAGCTTTTGAATGTTGGGAAACAACAAAGAGTAAATTTGCTTTATATCCATCAGATTTTAAATTGAAATAAATCACGAAGCCTTATGAGTTCACAAATTAAATGCACGTTTAAAATTGATAGCTGGGATGAAGAATCGTTTTCCAAATCTGAGGATGGCCCCACGCTTAATCGCGCCAGTGTTAAACAAACCTATTCGGGGGCTCTCGAAGCAAAAAGTACCATCGAATATTTAATGACTACCTTTCTGGATGAGAGAAGCTCATTTATCGGAATTGAAGAAATTATCGGCGAATTGGAAGGAAAATCCGGAAGTTTTCTATTGAACCATAAGGGAACTCACGAAGAGGGAGTAGCGAAGTCAACGTTTGAAATTATTCCGCACTCTGGAACCGGTGAGTTAGAAGGGATTTCCGGCAGCGGACATTACGAAGCTACCCACGATCAATCTACATTCAAGATGTTTTTTGAATTTAAAGAGAGCTAACATTTCTAAATATGTCTGAGGATATTCTCTTCTTTGAAACTCCGGATGATTTCCGGGAATGGTTGTCTGAAAATCACGACAAAAAAGACGTTCAATGGGTTGGCTATTATAAAGTGGCTACAGGCAAACCAAGTATCAAATGGGAAGGATCTGTTCGCGAGGCTCTCTGTTTTGGTTGGATTGATGGACTCCGAAAATCGATTGATGACGAAAGCTACAAAATCCGGTTCACCCCGCGAAAGCCTAACAGTCACTGGAGTGGCAAAAACATCAGGATGGTTGAGGAGCTTATCGAACAGGAGAAAATGAAAGCTCCGGGATTAAAAGCCTACGAAAGACGGGATGAGAAGAATTCAAGACAAGCTTCTTTCGAACAAGATTCTGTAGAACTGAAAAAAGAATACAGAGATCAGATCAAAGAAAACGAAAAGGCTTGGACTTTTTTCCAGGAATTGGCACCGGGATACACTCAAACATCCGTGCATTGGGTGATGAGCGCCAAGCGCGAAGATACACGACTGAGACGGTTAAAAACTCTGATTGAGTCATGTGAGAATGGAGAGAAAATTCCGCTTCTTCAAAGATGATCAACCAGATTTACAATTGCTGTCCAATTACTCATTTTCTTCTAAAACATTGTCTGGCAGTGCAAACGCTACGTAACTGTCGCCACCCGGAGTGCCGAGTTTTGTACCTCCGCAGGCAACCACTACGTACTGTTTGCCATCTACTTCGTAGATAGTTGGTGTTGCAAAAGCCGCCGCTGGCAGTTCGGTTTCCCAAAGCAGCTCACCATTGGTCTTATCAAAAACTCTAAACATTCCATCTTTTGTACCTGCGATAAACAATAACCCACTTTTCGTTACGACGGGTCCACCATAATTTTCACTTCCCGTAGGTGGATCATTTTCACCTCGAATCTCATCATGATCTCCAAGTGTAACCTTCCACAAATATTCGCCGGTATTCATATCAATTGCGTTCAGCGTACCCCACGGCGGACTAATGGCATGATATCCATTGCTATCCAAAAACCGGTTATAACCTGATATTTGAAATGAAACATTCGGGATCGGTCCTGTTACCTCATCAGCATGACCTTCACTGCTTTCAACCGATTCTTCTTCACTATAGAGATATGCGATAAGGGCGTCATTCTCTTCATCTGAAAGCTGACTTCCAAAAGCCGGCATCATATTTCTTCCATTGGAGATAACGTTTTCTACAACATCCCTTTCAAGTCGCCCGTCAAGTT
>CAYRDO010000129.1:0-11473 GCA_964422985.1 uncultured Rhodohalobacter sp.
TGATATTAACGCCGAGGGTTGTGTAACCGGAAAACCAATTGGCCAGGGCGGAATTCGCGGACGAACGGAAGCTACCGGACGCGGTGTATTTTTTGGTGTTCAAGAGGCATGTGCCAATCAGGAGGATATGAAAGAGCTGGGTTTAGATCCCGGAATTGAAGGGAAAACCTTTGTTGTCCAGGGACTTGGAAATGTAGGATTTCATGCCGCAAAGTATCTCGTGGAAGCCGGTGCCAAAATGGTTGGGGTAGCCGAGATGGATGGATCCATCTACAACGAGAAAGGAATTGATCTCGCAAAGCTGATGGAATACAAGCAAGAGAATGGAGGAGTAAGCGGATTTGAAGATGCCAAGACGCTTAAAAATAACAGTGCCGTTTTGGAAGCCGAATGCGATATCCTTGTGCCGGCTGCTCTTGAAAATCAATTGAAGGAGAGCAACGCGCCAAATATTAAGGCCAAGATTATTGCCGAGGCAGCCAATGGCCCAACCACATCTGAAGCTCACGAAATTATGAAGAAGAGAGGGGCGCTTATCATCCCCGATAATTTTCTAAACGCCGGCGGTGTGACCGTATCATATTTTGAGTGGTTAAAAAATATTCAGCATGTACGGTTTGGACGTCTCGAGAAACGGTTTGAGGAGGACAGCCTTCGTAAGATTCTTTCCGTAATTGAGACTGTTTCTGAACGAAAATTTACAAGCAAAGAACTTGAGTTCCTGGCTCACGGAGGCAGTGAAAAAGATTTAGTAGATTCCGGTTTGCAGGATACAATGGTGAATAGTTACAACGAAATCAACGAGTTGAGAAAAAAACACGATGTTGATTTAAGAACGGCGGCCTTTATAAGTGCAATTAGTAAAGTTGGAGAGCTTTACGAGCAGATGGGAATTTTTCCTTGATACAAAAAAAGAACCCTGTGCCTTTCAGAGCACAGGGTTTCATTTACATTTCTTTAACCAAAACATCTTATGTTGAGTAGTACGCCGCTGGTTTGGATATGTTGCACCCGTATCAAAAAAAATTTAAATAATCGAAATTTTTTACATTTTCGATTTTCTTTTTGGCTTAATACGGCTTAAGTCATTGCCTACCAACCCACGAGAATTTTGATTCATCCCCAATTTTGGCTAAAGTCTGTCAGAGAGTATTCATTCTATATTTTCTGACTATGAATTATTCATCGACGTGCTTGAGAGTCACTGCTTTGCTCCCCGTGGTATTTATTCTATCTGCAAATTTCCTGTTGGGGCAATCTAATCAAAAGCGAACACTGAAAGGGGTTGTACTTGAAAAGAATACAGGAGAGCCCATTCCTGACGTCAATGTCTATATCTCTCGAACAACCATCGGATCAATAACAGATGAGGAGGGAATATTTGAATTTTCTACCAATATCTATGGAATTCATACGCTGGTTTTCAGTTATGTTGGCTATAAAACGGAAGTTCGGGAAGTAAATCTATTCAATGAGAAAAAATTAGAGTTTACTATTCAGTTAGAAGCTGAATCGCTTGAGTTAAACTCACTTGAGGTCACGGCTTCCAATAAAGAGTGGCAGCAAGATTTTGAGATATTTAAACGTAATTTTATCGGTGCTACTGGTGCAGCATTGAATACAGAGATTGAAAATCCATGGGTACTTAGCTTTGAGAGAGACGAGAATGGAAACCTGATTGCCCAGGCTGAAAATCCGTTATCCATCAACAATTTTACAATTGGTTATGAGATGCAGGTAGATTTATTTGAATTCGTTTGGCCTGAAAATGGCAAATCGGGCTATTATCTGTTTTATGCCAGCTATAAAGAGATGGAACCGTTAAGTAAAAAAGAGCAAGAAAGTTGGGAGAGAAACAGACGAACTATGTATTTAGGGTCGTTTGAACATTTTTTAAAGTGTCTCTATGAAAATACGTTGGCAGAAAGTGATTTTGATGTTGTTGTTGCGAATACAAATGAGATTGTAAAAATTCCCGAAATTGATAACCAAACGGTTGCACAATTAGGAATCTATTCAAATTTACCGGGATTGGCACCTGAAGAGGTAAAAGCATATCGAATCAGATTTCCCGTTGATGTTTTATATGGAGAAAGAAAGTGGTTTAAGCCCAATCGAATTCGCTCCAGAATTGTGCCACAAGGTATTGGGGGAATTTTTCTCGTTACCAACAGAGCCAGACTGGCAAATCCATTATCATTCCGGTTAGATGGTGCGTGGTCCAGCTACAGATTGGCAAACTTGTTGCCGGTAAACTACCAACCATAAGATTAAAAAATAGTCAACATTTTCTCTTAAAATCTTAACGAAATTCTTCAAAGTTGAATTCAGCTGATTTTTTAGCTAAATACAATTCTAAGAGAGCTATTAACCAAATTTTATAAGCGATGGCCTATTCACATCATTTTCTGAGATCTACCATAATCACAGCTTTGATCGCCTTTATAGCGGTAAATTTGTCGTTTTCACAGGATACGAAAAAGCATAAAGTAAGTGGTATGGTGATCGACAAAGAGACGGGAGATCCCATTCCAACAGCCAATATTTATATCTCTCAAACAACCATTGGCACGTATACCAAACATGACGGCTCCTTTGAATTTCAAACCAACATTTCGGGGATTCATACATTGGTAGTGAGCTACATTGGTTATAAAACAGAGACTAAAGAACTTAATTTCTATGCCGATAAAAACCCCTATTTTGAAATTGAACTTGCTGTTGATCCGATCGAGATGGATGAGGTTGAAATAACTGCATCGAATGAGGAGTGGCAAGATCATTTCGAGATTTTCAGGAGAAATTTTATCGGTGAAACAGGAATTGCCGCCGATACAAAAATTGAGAATCCTTGGGTGATTGGTTTTGAAGAGGATGAAGACGGAAATTTAGTGGCTCATAGTCAACGGCCATTAATGATCGTTAACCACGCTCTTGGGTATGAATTGAGTGTAGATTTAATCGAATTCAGATGGCCGCGAAATGGAGGTTCGGGGTATTATCTTTTTTATTCCAGTTATAAAGAGATGGAATCAGATCGAAGAGGAGATAAAAGAAATTGGGAACGCAATCGCAAAGAGATTTATCATGGATCGTTCGAGCATTTTTTAAAGAGTCTGTATAACGATGATCTTAAAGATAACGACTTTCAGGTGGTTTTGGCCGATACCTATAACATCATTAATATTTCAACATTGGATTCATTAACAAGGAGTTCACTTCGGATTATGGCGAATGCAGATGGACTGAATGTGAACGAAGTAAAAGCCTATCAGATAAGATATCCGGTGGATGTTCTGTACAGCAAAAGGTGGTTTAATACCGATAAGGAGAGATCACGGATCATTCCCATGCAGCCGGGAGGATACTTTGTTGTTACGAATGAGGCACGGTTGGCAAATCCGGTTTCTCTAAGGCTTGATGGCGTTTGGTCACAAGATCGACTGGCTCATCTCCTTCCAACAGATTACAACCCGGAAGAGTAAGGGGCGAATTTGTTGGGATACAGGTTTGTGAGCATCAATTTCAGATCCTGATAAAAGTTTTTCTCCATATTCAGCCAATCCTTCAGCGGCTTGTGCCAGTATGGTTCATAAACAATTGCTCCTTGATTTATGATGGCAGGAATATAGCTAACAGTACTTTTTGAGTTTACCAAAACATCGGCACCAATTAAGTGATCTAAAACTTCAAAAATATCGAAGTGATAAATATTTTGAATATGGTTTGATTCCAGCTTTTCTAAGTCGCTTTGTTTCTCAGAACAGAAGATTGAAATTTTATAGTTGTTCGATCCGAGAACAGCCTCAATTTGTTGAATCACTCTCTTTAATTTTTCTGCTGATGTAAACCTTCCCGTATAATTCTTTTCATTGATATCTCCGCGCCGAACGTGGATAGCCACATTTAAAATGTTCTCATCAAAGAGAAGGTTTGGGGTGCGTTTGCGAATATAGTTCTCTCTGAGTTTAAGCCTGATATTTTCATAATAATCAATGTTACGGTTCAGAAATGAGTGGAAATCATAAACCCGGTAGAATTGATCCGTTTCTGCCTGATTATTCTTAATCAGCGCTGGAGTTAAATCAATTGAACTCTTGAAGGGTTGAAATACAGGTTTCCCCTCAATTTTAGTGTCTGAAAATTCGGAGAGCTGGAAGAAATTTTCCCATTTATCAACCCACGTGGGGTCATTATTATAATTATGAGCAACCGATGTGAGCGGAGTGTGGATATATCTGAACCCAAAAGCGTTGGTAAAAGCAATGGTAGATAGTTGTCTGAGAAGTTGTGCGCCTCCGCCATCTTTATGCCCCAAAGGTGAAATTCCCGAACATGTAATATGTACAGATGACGGGTCGGAGAAATTGTAGCGCTTTAATCTCCAAATATTCCAGCGAGTATTAAATCGGGAATAAAACTTTCGAAGCTTGCTTGAAGCTTTTTGTGCAAACTCTGTCCGTATCAAAAAAATTTGGGGCTAAATGGGTTTTTAAAAACAACCACACTATTTTTCAATCACGATCCAACCCTCTTCATCTACCATTTTTTTGGCATATTTCCACTTCACTTCCTTCACTTGGTTCGTGCTCATATTTTGAACCTTCACATAATCGTTTCGGCCGGGTTCTTCATCAACCGTAACTGGTTGTCTTTTCTCTCCGGGAGCCGAGGCTTGCTGTTGATTTCCACCGCTTCCATTCGATTCTTGCTTCATGCCTTTAAGGCCCATATTTGTTGAGTCGGCATGCTGCGTTTTGGCTTTATCCATATTGTACTTGCCGGCTTCTTTTCTGGCCTGTTTCAACTTGTCCGGATCGGCCTGCATTTCGGGAATTGCTTTCCAGATCAATGAAATGGCTTCGCGGTTGATCTCATCAATCAACGATTTGAACATCTCAAATGCTTCTTTTTTGTATTCAAGAAGTGGATCTTTTTGTCCGAATGATCGAAGTCCAATACCCTCTTTTACGGAATCGAGCTCGCGTAAGTGTTCCATCCACTTATTGTCGATGGTGGAGAGGATGGCTGTTTTTTCCAGGGATCGTGCAACTTCGCGCCCTTTATTTTTCTCGGCTTTTTCAACATCCACGATGATTCTCATTCGGCGAATTCCGTCTGTAAAAATCACCTGAATTTTTGATGGCTTTTTCTCGGCATCTGATTCCTGGATCTTCTGAATCACTTTGTAAAGAGGTTCAGCAACCAACTCTTCTTTTTTACGATACGCCTCGTAGGCCTTTTCAATAATCAGGTCAATCATGCCATCTTCGCCCTGAATGGCCCACTCGTCGAGATCTAAATCCACGTCAACAGCGAGTAATCGCAGAACTTCATCCCGCAGTTTTTCGAATTCTCCGTTTGGATAATATTGCTCAACCAGGTTTTCGACCAGATCTTCAAGCATATCGAAAATATCGCTCTGAAGCTGATCCCCTAAAAGAGCGTGCTTTCTTCGAGCGTAAACCACATTTCGCTGATTGTTTAACACGTCATCATACTCGAGCTGTTTCTTACGAATACTGAAGTTGTTCTGCTCAACTTTTTTCTGAGCACGTTCCAGAGATTTCGTGACCCATGGGTGCTGAATCACTTCGCCTTCATCAAAGTTCAGTTTCTCCATGATGTTGGCAATTCTGTCCGTTCCACCAAACAGAGTCATCAGATCATCTTCAAGAGAAACGAAAAACTGGCTTTCTCCGGGGTCTCCCTGCCGGCCGGATCGACCGCGAAGCTGAAGGTCAATTCGTCGTGATTCATGGCGTTCTGTACCCAAAATGGCAAGACCGCCTTTCTCTTTTACGCCTTTACCAAGTTTGATATCCGTACCACGACCGGCCATGTTTGTAGCTACGGTAACCGCGCCAACCTGTCCGGCATGAGCAACAATGTCGCTCTCTTTTGCATGTTGTTTCGCGTTCAATACGTTGTGCGGAATTTTAGCCCGTTTCAGCATCCGGCTAATAGTTTCCGATACATCCACACTTGTGGTACCGACCAGAACCGGTTGACCTTTTTCGTGATACTCCCGAATCCTGTCGATAGTAGCGCCATATTTTTCACGGCGGGTTCGGAAGATTAAGTCTTCTTTATCATCGCGAATAACCGGTCTGTTTGTAGGGATGACCGTTACGTCCAGATCATAAATTTCATTAAATTCGCCTTCTTCGGTTGCCGCAGTACCCGTCATACCGGAAAGTTTGTGATACATTCTGAAAAAGTTCTGAAGAGTAACGGTTGCATAAGTCTGTGTTGCAGCCTCTACTTTTACTTCCTCTTTCGCCTCAATTGCTTGGTGGAGGCCGTCGGAATATCGTCTTCCGGAAAGAACACGACCTGTATGCTCATCCACAATATTAACTTTACCATCCTGAACGATGTATTCTGATTCTCGCTCAAAAAGTGTGTAAGCCTTCAGGAGCTGATTAACCGTATGAATCCGATCGCCCCGTTCGGCGAACAATCGGTGGAGTTCATTGAAGCGTTTTTCGCGCTCTTGTTTTACTTCAGATTTGGCTTCCTGAATTTTCTTCTCTTTATAATCTTCGCTGAATTCATCGTTTGATCGTATCTCCTCAATCTTTTCGATCTCAAGAGCATCCATCTCTTCTTCGATCTCTGATGTTTCCGTACCCAAATCAGGAATCACAAAAAATTCATTTCCTTCTTCCTCTTTTGTGATAAATTCACGGCCTTTCTCCGTCATCTCAATGGATTTCTGTTTCATATCCACTGCGTAGTAGAGATACTCATCAACAATAGGAAGTTTCTTGGCGTTATCAGCCAGGTAGAAACTCTCCGTTTGCTGCACCAGCCGCTGATAGTGAGCTTCCTGCATCATTTTGCGGAACTTTTTGTTCTTTGGAAATCCGCGTTCTGCCCGATAGAGAGCTAATCCGGCTTCCTCTTCATTTCCTTCTTCATACAATTTTTCAGCCTCTGTAACGAGAGAGGCAACCAATTTTTTCTGAGCTTGTACCAACGACGCAACACGAGGCTTCATCTCTTCATACTTCTGCTGCCCCGAGGATTGTGGAACGGGTCCGGAAATGATGAGCGGGGTTCGGGCCTCGTCAATCAAAATAGAATCCACCTCATCAATAATGGCATAATGGTGCCCGCGCTGAACAAGCTGATCTTGCTCTACAACCATGTTATCACGAAGATAATCGAAACCGAATTCATTATTGGTTCCATAGGTGATATCGGCCTTGTAGGCATTTCGGCGAGCTTCGGTATTTGGATTGTATCGGTCGATGCAATCGACAGTCATGCCGTGGAAATTGAACAAAGGTTCATTCCATTCGGCATCACGTTCGGCCAGGTAGGTGTTTACGGTTACAATATGGACACCACGGCCGGCAAGTGCGTTTAAATAAGCCGGGAGAATGGCGGCAAGCGTTTTACCCTCACCGGTTTTCATTTCTGCAATACTGCTGTTATGCATGGCTACGGCACCAACAAGCTGAACATCATAGGGAATCATATCCCACTCTGTTTCTGTTCCGGCAACATTCCATGATTTACCGACAAAACGGCGGCATGTGTCTTTTAAGACCGCGTACGCTTCGGGTAAAATTTCATCCAGCGTATCTTCAAGAATTTCAAGCCATTCATTCTCAAGTTGTTCAATGGTATCAGAAAATTCCCGTCGTTCGGCAAGAGTAATCGACTCATCATTAGAGTCCATCTTCTCCTTTATCTCTTCGATCTCATCAGTTACTTCCTGTGTCCTGTCTTTGATGAGCTGCTTAAAATCTTCAGTCTTTTGTTTGAGTTCTTCATCCGAAAGAGCCTTTATCTCTTCTTCATAGCTCTTGATTTGATCAACAACGGGCCAAATTTTCTTAAGGTCCCTTTCGCTTTTCGTTCCGAATATGCTGGTGAGAAACTTTGATATATATTCTAACATGTATAAATAAGAAGCGTTTAAAATTCAGTTAAGCAAGTTACAGCTAATAATTCCAGTGTTCAACAAGCTTCAGTGTTGATACACCATTATTTACAACAATAATTATGCCATGGGTGTTATTTTTTATCCTAACGTAATAATGGCAGAAAGATTGGGGTTTATAGTGAAATCTCAAATAATGAGTATCAAATCCCAAAAAAAAGTTCTTTGATAGTTGGTAGTTATAAGCGGGGTATTAACTATTTAAATGGAATTGTGTACAAAATAGTTGGATCTCCATCTTTAGATCGTGTAAAACTAACCACAAACAACCTGCTGAATTTTTTGTAAAATAAGTGATTCGGTTTTAATAATTTTCTTCTTATTTTTGGAGTCTATCGAAAAACAGGACATTGAATTTTAGACAGTTTTCTGGTTATGAAACGTACATACCAACCAAGCAACAAGAAGAGAGCGAATAAACACGGATTCCGTAAGCGCAATAAAAGCAAAAGCGGGAAAGACGTGATTAAACGCCGCCGTAAAAAAGGGCGTCATAAGCTTACAACAAGTCATGAAAAAGGACCAAAATAGGTCTGATAGTGACAAACCTGATCAATCTTTACCACGATCAAAAATTTTACGCGGACGGCGTAATTTCCAACGTCTGTTTGAAAAATCTACCGTGCTGACCTCCGACTCAATCCAGTTTAGATACAGATTGTATAACGATCCTTCCGAAGGATGTTTAGTCGGATTTATTGCTCCAAAAAAAACAATTCCAGGCGCGGTTCAGCGGAACAAAGCAAAACGGCTCATGAGAGAGGTGTATCGAATACACCAGGATTTCGTACAAGATCTCTTTTCAAACAAGCAATTTGGATTTCACGGCGCTTTTTTAGCCCGAACTACCGGGCTTACATTTAGCCAGGTTCAGAAAGAAATGCTTCCCATTTTAAAAGAAGTACGGGAAACATTGTTGAGTTTTGAACCACGCCAGGTGAAGTCAGATTCTTCTGCGGCAACGAATACCAATAGCGAAACTAAAAAAGCTTAATACTTTGGATAGAAATACCGTAACCGGTCTTCTTTTAATTTTTGTGATTACGATTGCTTGGGCGTGGTTCACGATGCCCAGCGAAGAAGAACTTGCCCAACGACAAGCCGAGCAGGCAGCACAAGACAGCATTGCTGCTGCTCAAACGGATCAGCAAAATGATTCACTGATTGCGGCCGATCAGGACACAACGCCACAGCCGGAAGAGACAGAACCTGCAACTGAAACAACAGACAATTTCCGCACTCAGCCTTCCATCGGAGAAACTCAAAATGTAAATTTGGGAGTTTTCAGCGCTGCCAGTTTTGCTGATACAGTTTTTACAACCGTTGAGACTGAAAAGTTTACATTTGAGATGACCAATCTCGGAGCCGGTCCCTCAAAAATTACCCTGCATGATCATGAAACATGGGATCATCAACAAGTACAGATAATTCGAAATACCGCTCATTCTGCGTACTCGCTCGGATTTCTCTCCAGCCAAAATTATAATGTAGAAACTGATCGGCTTGTTTTTGAGCCACTCAATGAGCAGGAATCCATTGAGATTTCAGGAGAGGAAAGCGCGGAAGTTGCCTATCGATTAAACCTGGAAGGTGACTCGGAACTCATCTTTACCTACACATTTTTTGGAAACCGCTATTCCTACAACCTGGATATCCAACTGGTGAACATGCAGAATTATATAAGCGGCACCAATGTAGATTTTGGATGGAAAGCTGGCCTGAACTTAACGGAACAAGACAGAATTCAGGATGCACAAGCAACGGCGGCATATGTATTTGCCGGTGGAGAATTGGAGAAGTTCCAGGTTCCTGAAGCAGAGCAAACCGAGCAGAGAATAAACGGTACCATTGAATGGGTATCCACCCGGTCGCGATTTTTTGGCCAGTATATTATGCCGGTTACCAACTCCAATGCAGCAATACTTCGGGGTGAAGAAGTTTCCGGAAGCGGATTGCCGGATACCTATTACAGATATCAATCGTCTATACAATCCAGTTATGTTCAAAGTCCTGAGCTTTCGTATGAGTTATATGCAGGACCGCTTCGATATCACGATCTTAAAGAGTACAATGAACACGCGTACGATGTTGTTGAAATTGGATATGCTATTTTCCGCTGGTTTGCTGACCCGCTGGTTCGATATTTTATTATTCCATTATTTGCGTTTGGCAGTTCTATTATCTCGAATTATGGAATTTTGATCATTTTATTCGGTGTGATTGTGAAACTGCTGCTCTTCCCTCTTACTCAGAAGAGTTTCAAGAGTATGGCAGCAATGAAGGAGCTGCAGCCTAAAATGAAAGAGATCCAGGAGAAGTATGAGGATGATCCTCAGAAACAGCAGAAGGAGACCATAGCTCTCTACAGAAAAGCCGGTGTGAATCCGCTTGGCGGTTGTTTGCCGATGCTTTTACAATTCACAATTTTGATTACGCTGTTCTACTTTTTCCAGAACTCGATGATTATCAGACAGGAATCATTTCTTTGGGCCAGCGATTTGTCTGCCCCGGATTACATTATAAGTCTTCCGTTCAGTTTACCGGTTCTGGGTGATCAAATTGCAGGATTTGTACTTCTGATGTCGGTTGCAATGTTTTTCCAGACTAAACTCTCCGGTGGAATGAGCGGCGGCGGAGCACCGAGCGGCGGACCCAATATGAAAGGCATGATGTACATTATGCCGCTGATTATGCTAGTTGTATTTAACAATTTTGCAGCCGGGCTTAGCTTGTATTACCTCGTTTACAATATTCTTTCGATTGCTCAACAAGCCTACATTAATAAGACCGTAAAGAGCGGCGGAGATGATTAGAGAGCTCTGATAACGGGGCTCTTCTCCCGATTTTCATAATTCTAATCTTTCGTAAGTTTCTTGTATGAAGAAAAGCGTAGCTTACGACCATTTCCCCCGGGTTTTGCCGAAGAATAACCGTTTTTGGTTATACAACCCCATTCTCAAAAAGAGATATGAAAATCGTCCCGAAGAGAGAGTTCGCCTGAATTGGGTTGAATTTTTAACTCATCAAACCGACTGGAAAAAGACCCGAATTGGATTTGAGACGCCTGTAAAACTTCAACAGGCTAAAAATACTCTTCGCGCTGACCTTGTTTTATACTCTGATTCTGTTGAGCCGTCCATTCTAATTGAGTGCAAATCTCATTCGATAACACTCAATCACGCAGTAGCACAACAGGCGGCCAGATATAACAGCGAAGTAAAAGCCGAATACTTGGTTTTAACTAATGGAATTGAGGATTATTGGTTTGAAAAATCTGTGGAGGGTATCGACGAAACCACTAATATTTTCAATCAACAAGCTCTATTAAAAGACCTGAACAGAGATGAACAATACTGGCAGCAACGCGGATTTTGCTCGCAAATATCAAACCGAGAACTCAAAAACTGGATTACAAAATCGCTAAATCTATTTTGGTCCGATGAGTTGAATGGTTCGAAACAATACCTCGATTTTAAATCATCGTTATTTCCCGTTCCAATGAATCAGTATTACAAACTT
>CAYRDO010000130.1:0-11432 GCA_964422985.1 uncultured Rhodohalobacter sp.
GTAAGTATGGTAACAGATCCATCGATGTTATTGAAAGCGGAAGTAAAACTGTAGACGTTGACAAATATTACAACACCGAACGCTACAGACCTTACTACAATATTTTTGAAGATCAACCACTCTTTATTATGGCGAGCCAACTTGCCAAATAAGTGTTGATTTCGGGAAATCAAAAAAAGCCGGTTTGGATTTATCTCCAGCCGGCTTTTCTTTTTTTCGATCAAATATTCGAATAGAAATAATACGCCAGCACAACGGATACACTCAGCTTCAACACGGTTGCCACCAGGTAACCCACAAACGATCCCATCGCAGCTCTCCAAGCAGATCGTGATTTTCTACCCGATATTAACTCTCCGATAAATGCTCCTGCAATCGGGCCCACTATGATTCCAAAGGGCGGAAAGAAAACCAACCCAACCAAAGCGCCAATCAGGCAACCGTAAATTCCATATCTCGATCCTCCCATCCTTCTGGCTCCCTCAGCAGGGATCAATCCGTCTAATGTTGCCACAACTGCTACAACTAATCCCCAAACGACCAAAAATGTCCACGTAAATGGAGAGCCTAGCAAAAACTGCATAATCAGCAGCGAAACATAGATAAGTGGAGTTCCGGGAATAATTGGAACAAATACGCCAATAAAGCCGGCGACAATGAATAACGAACCGATAATAATCCAGAGAATTTCCATTCTTTACATTGGTTGGATGTTGAGCATCATAAAACTAACTGATAAAAATACGATAATTTTTTCGCAGAGATTCAAATTTAAAGATGGTTTTCTAAGAATGATCAAATCTTCACAAAGTTCATACAATCATAACAATTTGGACCTATGTTACTAATTGAGAGAAAAAAAAACAGAGACCTCCAACTACAAAAAAGGTGAGAATCATGGAGAAAGTTATAAAAGGTAAGCACGTCTACACATTTGGAATTGGATCCGCTGACGGAGACAAAAGCATGAAACAATTACTTGGGGGCAAAGGTGCAAACCTTGCTGAAATGTCTTCAATCGGCTTACCGGTACCGGCCGGTTTTACCATTACTACCGAGGCTTGTAATTAT
Organism: uncultured Rhodohalobacter sp.; assembly: GCA_964422985.1. Classification (GTDB taxonomy): domain Bacteria; phylum Bacteroidota; class Rhodothermia; order Balneolales; family Balneolaceae; genus Rhodohalobacter. The sequence goes on from CAYRDO010000130.1 coordinate 1,072, forward strand.
TATACAAATCATAATTCCGAGTGGCCGAAGGGACTTAAAAAACATATGAAGGATGGCGTCGATTTCATTGAAGAAATCATGGGGACAATATTTGGAGATTCAGAGCATCCGCTTCTGCTTTCTGTTCGATCAGGGGCCGCAGTTTCAATGCCCGGAATGATGGATACCGTCCTGAATCTTGGATTAAATGATAAAACGGTTGAAGCACTGGTCAATCATACAAACAACGAGAGATTTGCCTATGACAGTTACCGGCGATTTATCGATATGTTTGGCAATGTGGTGATGGGAATTCCACATGAAAAATTTGAGAACGCTTTGGAATCCCTTAAATCCGACAAAGGCGTTGAGCTCGATACTGAGCTGGAAACAAAAGATCTGAAAGAGTTGGTGAACCGCTATAAAGCAGTTTATAGAAAAGCGACAGGTTACATGTTTCCATCTGATCCGTTTGAACAACTGGAATGGGCGATTAACGCAGTATTTGAATCATGGAATAGTGAGCGCGCTATAAAATATAGACGAATTAATCACATCACCGGATTGCTTGGTACCGGCGTAAACGTTCAGGCGATGGTCTACGGAAACATGGGTGATGATTGTGCAACCGGCGTTTGTTTTACCCGAAATCCATCCACCGGAGAAAATAGGCTTTATGGCGAATTTTTGATCAATGCACAGGGTGAAGACGTTGTTGCGGGCATCCGAACTCCGAATGATATTAACGAACTTAAAGATGTAATGCCCGACGTTTACGAAGAACTCTACAACTGGGGCAAAAAACTTGAGAAGCATTACGGCAATATGCAGGATATTGAATTCACCATTCAAAAAGGTGTGCTCTATATTCTTCAGACACGTAATGGGAAACGAACCGGCCATTCAGCAATTAAAATCGCTACAGATATGGTTGAAGAAGGCTTGATCGATCAAAAGCATGCAGTAAAAAACCTGGTGGAGCCAAATCATCTTGATCAGTTGCTGCACCCTCAAATCGATTCCGATTCTGTTGATGAAAAATCTATTCTTGGAGTTGGCCTTGCAGCCTCACCCGGAGCTGCGGTTGGTAAAGTTGTATTTGATTCCGAGACAGCAGAAGAATCTGCTAAAAATGGTGACCCCGTTATTTTGGTACGGATTGAAACCAGCCCGGAAGATGTCGGAGGGATGTCGGCTGCGGAAGGAATTCTTACATCTCGAGGTGGCATGACAAGCCACGCTGCAGTTGTAGCCCGTGGATGGGGCAAGCCATGTGTGGCCGGCTGTAGTGATATCATCATTGATTATGAAGATCGATCGTTCACAAATGGAAAAATTACGATTCACGAAGGCGATTGGATTTCCATTGATGGAGCCCGGGGAACTGTAATTGAAGGCAAAAAGGAGGTGATTGAGCCGGAATTGGATGAAAATTATAAAACATTCATGAACTGGGTGGATCAATTCCGTGATATGAATGTTCGTACAAATGCAGATACACCTGTGGATGCCACTCGCGCGCGAGATTTCGGGGCTGAAGGAATCGGCCTGTGCAGAACCGAGCACATGTTTTTTGGTGAGGAAAGAATTCGTGCAATCCGGCGAATGATTATTTCCGATAGTCTTGAAGAACGCAAAGATGCGCTTGCTGATCTTCTGCCCTACCAGAAAGATGACTTTCGGGAGATCTTCAAATCTATGGAGCATCTACCTGTAACGATTCGGCTGCTGGACCCACCTCTCCATGAGTTTTTACCGGAAGATCACGCGGATATTCAAACTGTGGCAAATGATCTTGGTATTAAAGCCTCAACCTTTGCGCACAAAGTTCGGTCACTGCGAGAGTTCAATCCAATGCTCGGCCATAGAGGGTGTCGGCTCGGCATCACCTATCCGGAAATTACAGAGATGCAAACCCGTGCTATTCTGGAGGCGGCTGTAGAACTGAAACAGGAAGGATACAAAGTGTATCCCGAAATCATGATTCCGCTGGTGGGTACTCCGCAAGAATTCCGAAGCCAAAAACTGGTCATCGATAATACGGCTAATGCTGTTTTTGAAGATCTTGGTGATTCGATTGAGTACAAAGTCGGAACGATGATTGAGATTCCAAGAGCCGCGCTTGTAGCCGGACAGATCGCCAAAGACGCTGAATTCTTCTCATTTGGAACCAATGACCTCACTCAGATGACATTCGGTTACAGCCGTGATGACGCCGGAAAATTCCTGGGTGAATATCTGAAAGAGGGGATTCTGCAGGAAGATCCATTCCAGGTTTTGGATGTTGAAGGCGTTGGTCAACTGGTAGAGATGGCTACCCAAAAAGGCCGTAAGGAAAAACCCGGATTAAAAGTAGGGATTTGCGGAGAGCATGGCGGAGAACCTCATAGTGTTACGTTCTGTTATCAACAAGGATTGAATTATGTTTCTTGTTCACCTTTCAGAGTGCCTGTAGCAAGATTGGCTGCTGCTCAAGCCGCTTTAAATTCTTAATTAAAAAGGCTCGTTGTGGATCTGCTAAACCAGTTGGCCATCCCTTGATTTTCGTTGGGATGGCTTACTGGTTACTGATTCTATAACGAATGATATCCTCGAGCGGAACATCTTCCCCACGCTCTTCCTGAAGGGATTGGATAAGCTCGGTAGTTACCCCAATTCTCTGCATTCGAATTAACTGATCGGTAGTAACGTCAGTATATCCTAAATCATGAATATTACTTGTGTAATAAGCTGTAACGCCGGCTCGTTCAAGCTCTATAAATTGATCGATTGTTAGGTCGTAACCCAGTTCAATCATCATTGCCATAAATGTGGATGAAACACCAGCATTGGCTAATCGAACCGATTCATCTAATGTGAGATCCGTATATCCCAGTGAGCGAATATTGGATATATACGTGGCCGTAACTCCTTCATCTCTGAGATCGGTCAGGTCTTCGTGGGTCAAATCGGTGTAACCCATATCCACCATCAGCTCATTCATGCTGTTTAGCAAGTCTTCACTGTACCCATCAAAATTAATGGTGTTGGCTATAGAATTGACAGGGTTGATAGAAATTCTGCTAATATCCTGTACAAAATAGAGGCCTAGTACAATAAAGATGGAGATCAGAAGAAAATTCCGCGTGAAATTATTCGATGAAGATTCACTGTAAGCACTGTTTTGCTCATGCTTTGCAAGGAAATCAGATAGAGAATCCTTTGATGAATCCCTGTAATTTGTTTTTCGATCTTTACTTTTTTGACTCATCCCACCTTTTACCATGTTGAACGTTCTCAGTAATACGCCTGAACAACTTTGTGGTTACATAGAAGCGAAGAGATATTAATTTAGAGGCGATAACTGACAACAATTATAGAAATATAATATCACAAATACTTACTCATAAAAAACATTTTAGGATCGCCGTAATCAAAACCCATTCTCTCATACAAATTTCTTGCACGGTTATCCTCACGAACTTCTAACGTAACCTTGCAGCAATTCGTCTCTCGCGCTTTTTTTTCGACAGCAGCCAAGAGAGCCTCTCCGATTCCTTTGCTTCTGAATTTCTTCAGAACAGCTAAATCGTGCACATTAATCACCTTCGCCGCATTAAATGTTGAAAAGCTATACACACAATTTACGATGCCCGCGGGTTCATCATTATACATAGCTAGAAAACTGAACCAAACGGGAAAATTTTTAATCTCGTCGATTAATCTCTCTTTTACATCTTCCGGCAAAGAATCTCCAAGTCCCATTGGGTCTTTCGCATATTCGTTGGTTACGAATAATACAGCGTCAGTATGCTTTTGATTTGAGAAGTCTGCTTCAATGATATTGAGCTCTTTCATTGATCTAACTTTATTTTTTGTGGGACTTTTACATGATCTTTCACGCATATATATTTGACATGAAGATACACTCTTCATTAAGAATGAAAAAATATCAATCATCAAATCTATACTACTATGCTAAAAAAGACTCTTTGTATTTTCGCACTCGCGTTTATTATGTCTGGTTGCTATCATGCACAAATTACGACTGGACTGGAAGCCTCGGATGAAGTTTATCAAAACAAATGGGCAACCAGTTTTATAGCCGGTTTAGTGCCGCCAGATATGGTTGATGCGACCGAGCACTGTTCAAACGGGGTGGCAATGGTGGAAACTCGTCACAGTTTTCTCAATTTGGTAGCACAGGCTGTTACATTCAGTCTGTTTTCTCCTATGGAGATAACGGTAACTTGTGCCACCGGGGGTATGAGTGTTACTACCGACGACACCTCTCTGGAGCTGGCAAAAAACTCAACGGATGAAGTGAAAGAACAAACTTATCGAGATGCTGTAGCAATCTCGTCTAAGATGAACAAACCGGTATACATCCAACTCAATTGATATTTATTTATCAAACAAAAAAGGCCATGTTTTCACATGGCCTTTTTTTGGTTTTAATCGAAAGAATTATTCTTGCACAATTAACTTACCGTACATTCCACCTGTGTAATGGCCGGGGAAGGTACAGAGATAATCATATTCTCCAGTTTCCTCAGGTGCAGTGAATGTTACAGTATCGCTTTCACCATCTCCAAGCATATCTGTAGCAACAATTACCTGATCTTCAAATTCCGGAGCGATGTATTCATTATCACTCGCTTGCAGAGCTGCCTGCCAGAATGCTTCAACATCTGTTCCCATTTCCACAACTGTAAAATTGTGAGACATTGCGGTTGGAGGCAGATTACTTACTGTGGTAAGAGTTACTCGAATCTCTTCACCCGGTGCAACTTCAATGGCCTCTAGAAGAATGTAGTCTCCCACAGCTTCTCCGGTTACAAGTCCTTCAGCTTCAGATTCTACCACAAACTTCATATCGTCAACTCCGATAATGTTAATTGTTCTCACATCATCAGAAGATTCCATGGAGGCAGATCCCTCGCTTGAAGTATCTTGAGTGGTTTCAGCAGTATCACCACCGCCACCACAGGCAGTAAATGCAAAAAACAATGCAACCAGTACGATGTTAAAAAGTGATTTATCCATATTCTTACAAATTTTTTTAGTTCGTTTTATTTGTTGATTGAACATCACTTAAAGTTACAACATTCATGTGAAAAAGAAGAGAATTTTGAGTTTTAACCTTATACAAATTGGAATTATATCTATGGCCATCTCCTATAAAAAAAAAAGCGCATCACTCAGTTGAATGATGCGCTTTTTGCATGAGAATTCTTAAAATACTTAGTAGTCTAAATTGACGGAACCACCTGAAGTACGCGCCGTTATCATCGGTCCACCATTTCCAATTCTTCCTTCAATATGGTTGCGTTCAAACTCACCGGTAAAATTCCTGAGTTCGGTATTTACTCTATTACCCCTTAAATCGAGGTTAAAATCTGATGCATTTCTGATATCGATAGTAATGCTTCCGCCACTTGTTTGAAGATCAATATCATCCACCAAAGTCAGAAAATCAGCCCGAATACTTCCGCCACTTGTTCTTGCCGACATTTTTGCGGATATATCTTCAAGCCGAATACTTCCGCCGGAGGTACGAAGATCAGCTGAACCATCAACATTATATGCAGAAACAGAGCCACCGCTTGTACGACCGCTTAACGTACCGGAAACATTCTCAATGTTTATACTTCCGCCGGACGTTCGGGCATCAATTTCTCCTTCAAGATTTTTCAGATTGACGCTTCCGCCACTTGTTCGCAGGCTAACAATATTTGAGATGTTCTCAGCGGATACACTTCCACCACTTGTATTACCGGAAATGGAGGAAAAGGTAGGTGCATACACAACAAATGAAATTGAGATATTGTTGTTAGATCCAAAAAGATTCCAGCCGCCATTTCTCTTTCTATCCGCTTCTGCAACTACTGTGCTTCCGTTCGAATCAATTTCTATATCGAAATCAGACAGATCCGTATCGGAAGGGTCGAGGTATCTGCCATTTTTCCGAACATACATCTCAACCCGAACCTGATTTGAATTCTCCCCAATCACATTTATGGATCCGCCGGATGTTGCAATATTTACGGATGGAGAATCAGTGGTATTAAACGTTTCAATGCGGTAAGCCCGATCACTATCCTGTGCATTTGCAGAGCAAACAAATGATAGTACCATTATCATAAATGTCACGAATGCCTTGTATGTTTTTTCAATCATAACTTTATCACCTTTGTATTTTGGAACCAGAAGTTTATCAAAAAAAGTTAAATGAGCACGATGTAGATTTGAACTCGTCCCATGCTGCATCGCAATGGTACGACTGTTCAAAAAACAGGTTTCACTATTTGAATGATAAATTCCATTTTTCCTGTTGTAATACCACATCGTCATCGGCACGAGCAATCAGCTTTTAACTTTTTCCAGTTAATACTACCTTTGGCTCATGAAATTACCATTTGCACTAGCTAGACGTTTTGTTGCGGCTAAAACATTTGAGGGGACCATCCCAAAAATTAAATCTCTTAATGAAAAAGGGATTAAAGTGACCCTCGATCTCCTTGGCGAAAATGTAAAGGAAAAAACCACCGCAGACGAAACGGTTGAGATCTACAAACAACTCCTTCAAAAAATTCATGAAGCGGGTTTAAAAAGTACTATCTCTATAAAACTCACCATGCTGGGGATGGATATTGATCAAGAATATTGCAAGAAGAACTTATTCGATCTGTTAGATTTGGCGAAAGAACTCAACTCCTTTGTCCGGATTGATATGGAAGGATCTGATTACACCCAGCAAACCATCGATATTTTTAAAGATGCATTTGAAAAATATGGGAAACACGTTGGAATTGTGATTCAGGCTTATCTCCACAGAACTGAAATCGATATCCCGGAACTTGCTGAACTTGGTGCAGATATTCGCCTTTGTAAAGGAGCTTACAAAGAACCGAAGGTGGTGGCCCTGCAGGATATGGATGACATTCGGGAAGCTTTCAAGAAATATGTAAAAATACTCCTTGAAAAAACCGACTATCCACGAATTGCCACCCATGATGATAAACTAGTGGACTGGGTGAAAGACTATACGCGGCGGAATAATATCAGCAGAAATCGATTTGAATTTCAGATGCTTTATGGTTTGCGACAAGAAACGATGGAAGATCTGGCAAGAAAAGGGTACAACACAAGAATCTATGTTCCATACGGTACCATGTGGTTCCCCTATTTTAAGCGACGATTGATGGAAAGAAAAGAGAATATCTTCTTTGTGCTTAAAACGCTCTTCAAGAAATAAGAAGAAACATTGCGAACAATTTGAAACAATCTCCAGCCCTACTAATAACTATGGCGATTCTGTCTCAACAGGAGTGGATGGAACCTCCCAAACATTATTCTCCCGATCTATATCTGCCATTCGATGAGTAGGATCGATCTCAATTTTTTGAATGTCACTCTTTGGTCGATCGATTGTCAGTGAATATTCTGGAAAAACCCATTTCCAATCCTCCTTTTGAGTCCACTCTTTATTCGAATATTCATTCTGTTTTTCGCCCCACATAATTTCAAGCGGGATGTAATACACAGTGGATGAGCCGTCAATATATGTTACTTCTACTTCAAGCGGCATCGGCATCAAATCTATTCTCTCAAGAGTAATCTCTGTTTGTTGATCGAGCGCATCCACGGATTGAATGCTGTAATCAATGGTCTTTGTGGTGGTGACCCAATATTCATAATACCAATCCAGAATCATTCCGCTTTCTTGTTCGGCAATTCGAATAAAATCTTTTCCGGTAGGATGTTTGAATTTCCATGTATCATAAAATTTCTGAAGAGTTCGATTCAAAACATCCTGACCTATGATATATCCCAATTGATGTAAAAATATGGCACCTTTTGTGTACGAAGCCGTTGAATAAGCGGTATTGGTTACATAGTGATCTGAATGGATATCCATGGGCTCTTCAAGCCCGGGAGCGGTGGCAATTTGCTTGTATCGGCTATATCTGCCGGAGATTGGATTTTCATCTGTTTCACCAAAAACAGAGTTTTCAACATACGCATCCATATAACTGGTAAAGCCTTCATCAATCCACGCCTCGTAAACTTCATTGTTGGCAAGAACTCCATGAAACCAGGAGTGAACCAACTCATGAATGGTAACACCCACCAAACTTCGAAAACTTCTGTTCCCGGTAATCAACGTTCCCATGATATATTCCATACCGCCATCGCCGCCCTGAATCACCGAGTACTCTTCGTAAGGATAAGCCCCAACATGCTCATTCATGTATTCAAACGCTTTCACCGTATACCAGGGTAGATTGTCCCAACTCTCGGATAGCTGATCAAGCCTCTCTTCCGAAGCATTTTCTGCAATCGGTTCGGTTTGGTAGAAAAACCGAAGTAACGGGCCATTTGGAACTTGAGCTGTTGTTTGTTTGAAATCGGGATCAGCGGCCCACATAAAATCGTGTACATTTTCAGATCGGAAATGCCAGGTTAACTTTTCTCCATCCGGACGATTTACCGTCATATCTTCCGTTTCATATCCATAGCCAACTTCCTCCGGGTTTTGAAGAACAGAACCGGCGGCCACTACGTAACTGCTGTCAATGTGAATCGTCACATCAAAAACCCCGAAAGGTGCATAAAATTCCCGGGCAATGTATGGATTGGGATGCCAGCCATCTTCATCATACGCAGCAATTTTGGGATACCACTGTGACATCGAAAATCGGACACCTTCTTCATTATCTCGACCGGATCGACGGGTTTGAAGCGGAACCTGGGCATTGAAATCCATCTCAAAGACAACCTCTTCTCCGGGCAAAATCGCCTCCCTCAATTGCACTTCCAGAATAGTTCCTTCAACGGTGTAGTTTACCTCTTCCCCATTTTGGGTAAGATGATCAATTCTTTGATACCCGATCTCCGTGCTGTCGTATCCAACAATCTTATCTGCAATTTTACTGCTGGGATCTGCGATGGTTCGCGATCGTTTGTCCATCATGCTGTTCGGTTGAAAAGCATTAAAGAACAGATGATAAAAAACGCGATTCAACGTATCGGGTGAATTGTTTGTATAGGTCAGTTTTTGGAACCCATCAAACTGATTGGCTTCCGCATCCATGTCGATATCCATCTCATAATGCACCTCTTGCTGCCAGTAATCAACTCTTTGAGCGTTGGATGGATTCGGTTGAATCAACCCAAAAACAGTTAAACACAAAAATGGCAGGATGACTTTTGTCTGAAATCGACTATAAAGAGAGAGCATAAAATGTTGGTTAAATCAAAAGGATGTTCGGCTGGAAAAAGCGCGGCTTAGAGTGGCTTCGTCTATAAACTCCAGTTCGGTTCCCATTGGGATTCCGTACGCAATGCGTGTAACGTTAATGTCGTAATTTTTGAGCAATTTGTTGATGTAGTAAGAGGTAGCCTCGCCCTCTGCATCTGGGTTTAGAGCAAGAATTACTTCGTCAATCTGTTCATCTTCGCCGGCAATTCGATCCAAAAGTTCTTTGATACGAATATCATCCGGTCCAATATTTTCGAGCGGAGAAATGGTTCCGCCCAACACATGATAGCGTCCGCGAAACTCATTCGTTTTTTCGATGATATACACATCCTGAAACTCCTCAACCACACAAACCACACCGTTTTTTCGCTTGGGATTGCTGCATATGGAGCAAGGATCGTTATCTGTAATCGTTCCACAGACCGAGCAGCGCGTTACAGATTCTTTAAGTTGAATAAGGGCATCAGCGAGTTTGGAAACATGCTCATCCGTTTGTTTGAGCAGATGGATGGCAATACGTTGAGCTGATTTTCGCCCCGTTCCGGGAAGTTTCGCTAATTCTTCAATCGCCCGTTCAAGAGCTTCAGAGGTGATTTGCATTTAGAATTCTATAAAAGGAAACTTAATATTTCTGAGCAAAAATTCTGTTACAGGCCAAGTTTGCTCATGTCCATTCCGGGAATTCCGCCGCCGGGAAGAATATCTTTATACACTTCCTGCATCTTCTCTTTTGCAGCTTCTTCGGCTTTGTCCAATGCTTTATTTACACCCGCAACTACGAGATCTTCAACCATCTCTTTGTCATCGGGGTCAATCACATCTTTATCCAGCTCGATGTTTACAATCTTTCGATTTCCGTTAGCGGTTACTTTAACCATTCCGCCACCGGCTTCAGCTTCCACCGTCAGTTCTCCCAAACGGTCTTGGACTTCCTTCATTTTTGCCTGCATGTTTGAAATTTTTCCAAACATATCGGCCATATTTTGGTCACTCATAATATTGTTCTTTTTGATTTTCTGTTCGATTTAGTGAAACGGAATCCTCATCAATATGATTCGTTTCAGGTCGTCATTCTAAGCTCAACTCCGAATCTCCAAACATGAATTACGACAGGAGATCCTGAATCAAGTTCAGGATG
>CAYRDO010000131.1:0-11236 GCA_964422985.1 uncultured Rhodohalobacter sp.
CTCCTTCGGTACTCTGTTAATGGCGTTCTGGGTAAAAGCTCCTCTGGCCATGGCACCAGGAATGGGACTCAATGCTTTCTTTGCCTATTCGCTTGTAGTGGGGGAAGGGATTAACTGGCAAACTGCATTAGGTGTAGTTTTTATTTCGGGGGTAATCTTTTTAATTCTCACCCTTATTGGTTTTCGGAAAAAAATTGTGGATGCCATTCCCATTTCTCTGCGTCTATCTATTCCGGCAGGTATTGGGCTCTTCATCACATTCATCGGATTTCAAAATATGAACCTGATTGTTCCGGACGATTCTACAATGATTGCCCTTGGTAATTTTTCTACCTCACTCATTCTCGGACTTACTGGCTTAACCCTGATTTTGATTCTGGAATCGAAAAAAGTGAAAGGCTCTATATTGATCGGTATTCTTTCAACCACCCTGCTGGCAATCTTTTTTGGTGAGGCCTCGTTGACGGATTCTTTTATCTCCATGCCCCCATCAGTATTGCCCACCGCTTTTCAGCTTGATATTTCTGCCGCACTCTCATGGGGATTGTTTGGAGCGATTTTCTCCTTCATGTTTGTAGATCTTTTTGATTCAGTGGGTACACTTGTGGCTTGTTCCTACGAAGCTGATATGGTTGAGGAGGACGGTTCCATCAAAAAAATTGACAAAATGCTCGGTGCTGATGCTATCGCTACGGTGTTTGGTTCATTGATGGGCACCAGTACAACAACCACCTATATCGAATCCGCTTCGGGAATTGAAGACGGAGGACGAACCGGGCTAACCGCATTTACGGTTGGCATTCTATTTCTTGCGGCTCTATTCATCACACCCGTTATTGGAGCTGTACCATCCTTTGCTACCGCTCCTGCTTTGGTTGCTGTTGGAATCTTTATGTTCAAAAACATCACAAAAATTCCTCTGGAAGATTGGGCGGATACGGTTGCTTTTTTTATGATCATTATTCTAATGCCGCTAACCTACAGCATAAGCATGGGGCTTACATTTGGTTTCCTTTTTTGGACACTCATCAAAAGCATCTCAGGAAATTTTAAAGATATCCATCCCGTAATGTGGATTATTGCAATTCTTTCTGCAGGAAATCTTTGGATTACAGTTATCGGCTCGGGCTAAAACCATTCTTCCATAAAGCCAACTTCATCAGCTTTTTGGATGGCCTGAACCAATTTTAATGCCTCATCTTTTGTTTTCTCATTTACGCTCCAATCACGTTTTACAGTGCGTTCCGAAACTGCCAGAGCCTCCGCAGTTGCATGAACACTTATCTGTCCGAAAAACCGAAGCGTAACAACATCAGACATTCGCTGGTTTAATTGAGCAAGTTCTTTCAGTTTATCATCTAAATCAATTACTTCTCCCGATTCTTCATACACCTTTAACAACTTGTCGATATAGGTAACATCCCGTCGGTCGCCACCCCGTTTTTCTGCTTTTTTCTTCCTGGCATGATCCACTAAAATCTGGCGCATACATCGGGCAGCAATCGCCAAAAAATGACTTTTATCTTCTGCTTCAATCTTTGTTTGATCAATCATCTTGAGATATACCTCATGAACCAAACCGGTCTCTGTGAGTGTAATATTGTCTCGTTCATGCCGAAGTTTTGAATATGCCAGTTTCTTCAACTCATCATATACAATCGGGAAAAATTCCTCATCAGACTTTTGATCAGACTCTCGCAAGTCAACTAAAAGACGGGTCATTTCTGATTTATCTCTCATTTGTTGTGACCCGAAAATTTGCAATTAATGCCCTTCGTGATCTTAATATGTATTAACAAGGGGGTGGATTGCAAAATTCTATGTATCTGGCGAGTGATACTCCTAAATTATAGATAAGATTTACTCGTTCTTTCGTACCTATTTTCTCTTGATTTAAATACTTCTCAAGTTGCTTTGAATGTCCAAAACTTTCCCGAATGGAGTAAGTATGAATATTAAGAAAAACCAATTAAAAAATTTTTTAATCTATCCAGATAATTCATCTTAATAAATCATTAGTTTTTTGTGAACTTATGCGGGGTTTTATTACATTAGGCTTATCAAAAATACGTTGGTTTAGCAAAAATCAGAGTTAAATTCTACTGTTAGATTAATTTAATAATACATGAAACGAGTACTGATTGTCGAGGACTGCCACATTCAGTCTACAGTTGTAAAAAAGATGCTGGAGAGCGAAGAATACACTGTCACATCTGTTTGCCGGTCTGGAGAGGAGGTTCTTGATCAATTAAAAATTGATATACCTGACATCATATTGATGGATATCTTTATCAATGGAGATTTGAACGGAATTGAGACGATGAAAATCGTTAGAGAGACTCATGCAATGCCGGTTATCTTTATTACTGCATTAACCAAATCTGAACTTCATGACGAAGCACTTTCCATGAGACCTTCGGATTTACTCACAAAACCAATCTCAAAAGTAGAATTGGTGAATACAATAGAGAAGCTCTTGAGTGAGGTTATTGAAGCATAAGCGTAGCCATCAATAGATTTTGTAAAACAAAGGGTGAATTCCTTACCTGAAGCCTCTTTGTCTGCGACGTTCCATCCGCCATTTTTGAACTGAGTCCGGATGAGCAAAGCTGTTTAGTTCTTCAATCTGTTCATCTGTAAGAATCTCATCCACATCATCAATAAAACCGGAATACATCTGGCGAAGTGTATCCATTTCGCTGCTTCTGTTCTCTCTGATCACACTGAAAACCTCCTTCATGTGCTCTGACTGAACCTCGAAAAATGGATCGACCTGGTCATCCTGCAGATCCAATCGATTGATAATGAACTCTTTTATTTTTGGCGGAACTTCTCCTTCCTCAGGAGGAGAAAAATCATCATCCATACCGTGCCCCCGCTCAAATCGGTCCGATGGAAATCCCGGACTTATCGCCTCATTGAAAAAATAGCCTGATGCCCCTCCGGCAAGGAAGATCACAATGTAGGCCAATAATGCTTTACTTTTAATATTCATATCGTTGGATTTTATTCTTCAGCCAATTCCTCTAAATAGAAAACATAACTGTCTGTTGTACTTTCATCAGCCGGGTAAAAATATTCTTCGGCAACCATTTCGGAATTGGCTTCTGTATTCTGCGATCGAACAAATGAAAACACCGATGTAATTGCAAAAATGGCGATGGAGGCTGCCAGTGCATATCGTCGGAACCAATCGAGAGTAATCACTTCAAAGGAATTCGCTTTGTTCGATATTTCCCGAATACCCTGTTTGATCGATTGAATGGACGACAGATGTTGACTAGCTTCTGAATCGGTTTGATACAGTTTGTGAAGGTCAGGCAAATTCATGATTGCCCGGTAATCTTGGTACAGGTCCGGATAATTTTGGAGTTCAGCTTCCAGTTTTTGTATTTCAGAGGCATTTAATATGCCATCGGATGCATCTACAATTAATCGTTCAAGTTCTTCTCTATTCATCACTAATCAACCCCCAACTGTTTTAGAGTTACAGCTAACTGTTTTCGTGCCCTAAACATTCTGTTCTTTAATGTTTGCTCGTTTACGCCGGTTACCTCAGCAATTTCCGGATAGGTTAACCCGTCAATCGATTTCAAGACGACGATACTTCTGAGCAATTCCGGTAATTGAGAAATCGCCTCGTTCAGAAGTTCTACATCCTCCTGTTGATCTTTCGCTTTATATTCGTCTGATTCCAATTCATACTCTTCAACAGGAATTGAACTGCGGTTCGGCTCATTTTTCCGTTTTCGAAATTCATCAATACATTTATTTCTGGCAATGGAGTACAACCAGGTATACATATTTGATTTACCTTCAAACTGATCAAGATTTTTATATGCTTTTAAAAATGTTTCCTGCAAAATATCCTCTGCTTCAATTCCCGAGCCCGCCAGGTATGCCGTCATGGATCGGTGGAGACGGGGGTAGAGCTCGTCGATCTGTTTTTCAAACCAATCATCTCTGCCCATCCCTCAACGCCTCCACAGTTTCCATTCCGTACCACACGGACAACTCAACGTACAATCATCGGCTCCACCTTCGGGCTCTTGGTCCGCGATCTTGATCCGAACGCTCTGAAAATCCCAAATTTTTGCGGAGGCTTTCATACTCATCAACAGTTAAAATGCTTCGAAGTTCATCATCGGTATCTCTCATCTGCTGGAAATGGTTTACAAACAGATCCCGGTCCACTTCCGCCGGATTTTGAATTCGTTTCGTATCCAACTCCAGCCTGTTGGCACTTTGATCATTCAAGAGAGTTAATACCTGTTCGGCTTTTTCACCTTCAATACCGGTTGCATTTACAATGTACTGATGCCGAAATGTACGAAACTCGTGAGCTTTCTCAGCTTTTTCAATCAGTTTGGCCTGAAGCTGCCCAATTTGTTCTTCCGTAAGAATATCTAAAACTTCCTGTCTCAATTCCATGCGTGAGTCAAATCGAGCTTGTCTGGAATCCGGGTCGGAATTTCTGAAACCAAGGTCTCTGGCTCCTCGACTTCCATCACGATCTCTTCTGAATTTTTCTCTGACAACCTCACGAAACTCATTACGATGCTCAATCTGCAGAGCGATCAACTCATTTTTTTGTTCGTCAGTTACGTTTAAATCATCGCCATATTCGATAATCAAAGTCTGTATTCCCGGCGCGTTTAAACCGGCCCGATTCATCGGTTGTGCCATCACTTGCGAAATCGTACCAAGTAAAACACAGAGTGCTAACAAAAACGCTTCTTTCATTGTCTTCATACTATTCACCGTTTATTAAGGTGTTTGTTGTATCTCTTGTTTATTAGACGTACAGATCTCCAATCCGTTTGATATTAGTTTCAAAAATATTTCCTCTTTCTGAGCCAATTCCTCAAATCATTCGCATACTATTATGGGCACAATAGCGGCCGATTATTTTATGAGTCTCTTAAGCTGGCTCGAAATCCCTCAAATGGCTGCAAAATATTTCTTGTTAACCAACACTAACGAATCATACCATCTTATGAGTTTTGATTTCCATAAAACCGCTCAGTCTTTCGACCAACTCTCCTTTAAAAAGCGGATGACCTCCGTTTTCCATCTTTTTAAAAATACATTTACGGTGATCGGCCGAGATGATGACATCATCAAACCATTCTACAGAATGATGATCTATACCGGCCTGATGATTCTTTTCTTTTTCTATTTTGTCTTGAGTTTTTGGTATGAGCTTCCTCTTGCCGGACTTCTTTTCTTTTTCGCATCCCTGCTGTTTCTCTACAAATATTTCTATTTCAACAAACAGGAAATACGGATGAGCTGGATTGTTTACAAAACGATTACCGGCCACGATCCATCCTACCAAGAGAGTGTTGACATCTCAAAAGAGCTGAAATCACAAGTTCGAAAAATGGCTTGGATTGATATTGGAATGGCTATCGCAGACAAATCAAAATCATCGGGTAAAAAAGGAATTCTGAGTAGCATCATCAACCTCATTATTTCCGGTCTTGGAGAAATTTGGGATTTGATCAATCACTATCTCCTTCCATCTGTGGCAATCGACAAGCTTGATATAAAACCGGCCGTGGAAAAGATGAAAAAATTAAAAAACCAGGTTCCTGAAACACTTGTGGGCGTTTTTGGAATCGACTTTTTGGGCAAAGTAGTACGAAAAGTTGTAGGCCCCGTTTATTTTATCCTGATTTTAGTATCTCTTGGAGCCGGTATTTTATTCGCTGAATCGATGCCTTCGCAAGAGTTTAATTTTAACAATCCTGAATTTCCATTGAGCGGACTTGTATTCTCGTGGATTCCACTTGTCGGTGCTATTTTTGTCGGCAAACTATTTAGCACATTTTTTGAGCGGATGGTCACCTCGGTAAAAGTGATCTACTTTACCGTTTTCTACACAAAAATTACGCATCCTGATTCCATTGCTGAAGATCTAAAGGAAGAGCTGACCGATTACCTGAAATTGGATCAGGTTGAAGAGGTAAAAAATCTCGATCAGCAAGAGTCAGGTTCAGCCTAAACATTCGAGAATCGTATAAGTCTTGGTTATTTACGTTGGGTCAGCTACATTATTTGGAGCCGAATCAACTTAAACCTGACCTGAATATGAAAATTCCCATTAAACATTTTGCGCCGTTATTTCTATCTCTTTTCCTTCTTTCATTTGTTTCTTGTAGTGATCAATCTCAAACATCCCAAAATGCAAGCCAGGAAGAGTGGATTGAACTTTTTAATGGCGAAAACCTGGATGATTGGACAGTAAAAATCACCCATCACGAACTTGGAGATAATTATGAAAATACATTCAGGGTAATTGATGGAAATCTAACCAACCGATTTGATGGGTATGAAAGTTTTGACACCCAATTTGGCCACATCTATTATAAAGACCCGTTTTCTTATTATCGATTGATTGCTGAATACCGATTTACAGGTGAGCAGGTTGAGGGCGGGCCCGGCTGGGCGTTTATGAATAACGGCATTATGTTTCACTCACAGCCGCCGGACAGTGTTACACTCGACCAGGAATTTCCAAATTCAATCGAATTTCAGCTCCTTGGTGTTGAAAATGATTCCACGCAGCGAACCAACGGAAATGTTTGTACGCCCGGAACCCACATCGTGATGGATGGAGAACTAATCACGCAACATTGCACATCTTCAAATGGTCCCACAAACCTTGGCAGCGAATGGGTAACGGCCGAACTAATTGCCTATGGAGATTCGCTCATTCAGCATAAAGTAAATGGTGAAACAGTACTGGAATACACCCAACCCCAACTGGATGACGGCACTCCACTCACCGGTGGATATATCGCCGTTCAATCGGAGAGTTATCCGACAGAATTCAGGTCAATCAGAGTTTTGAACCTCAAAGGGTGTATGGATGAGACCGCTTCGAACTACAAATCGTACTATGTGAAATCGAAGCCGGGTGATTGTACATATGAATGACCAAAATCAGAATTAACTGAAATAGTCATCGCGAGTCCCGTGGTTTTCGTAGCGTGGCAATCCCCAAACACTGGGAGATTGCCACATTTCACTCCTTCCAGTCGCTCCATTCGCAATGACTTAAATCATGGATGACACAAACACCCTATAAATATTTAACGAATGTTTGATAGTTGAAGTTTGATCACTGGAATCTGTTATTTCAGTCAGTATTCGATTCTGAAAACGCATCTGCTTATCTTTAGTTCAGAATTAAATTAACCATCTGCAATTGGATACAATCACGCTAAAATCCCTGCAATTTACCGGGAAGCACGGTTATTACGATGAAGAGCGCCAAAAAGGAAATCATTTTGAGCTGGATGTGATTGCCAAAGGCGATTTCAAACAAGCCATCAAAGGGGATAATCTGGACCAGACATTCAATTATGAAATCGTAAAAGAGGTGGCTCAAAATGTATTCAATGGTCCATCAGAAAAATTGATTGAAACTCTCTGCAGCCGAATTGGAAACGAAATTTTTGAACGCTCCACCATCACAAAAGAACTGACGGTCTCACTTCGTAAATTAAATCCACCAATCGGCGTGCCTGCTGAATATGCCGAAATTACGATGACATGGAGCCGGTAATCATCGCTGTTGGAAGTAATATGGGCGATCGGCTCTCATATATACAAAAGGCGGGGGAATTTTTGGAATCACTTTCTGAAGATGGCATCAAAAAATCATCCATCTGGGAGTCTGAGCCGATTGGCGGGGCGAAGTATACGTTTTTAAATTGTGCGGCTGAAATTGCCAGCTCACTGGAACCGGAAGTTTTGTTGAAAAAGGTGAAAGATTTTGAGCAGTCCTGCGGTCGGGAGAAGGATCCTGTTCGATGGGGCCCGCGCGTGATTGATCTCGACTTGATTGCATACGGAGACTTGGTGATTCAAACGGAAGACCTTATTATTCCACATCCCGAATTTAAAAATCGACTGTTTGTTCTGTTGCCCATGCAAGAGATCGACAGCGATTGGCAGGATCCGGTAGAACAACAACTTATTGGGGACATCATCAAACATGCTCCTGAAATGGATCTTCAAAAAACGGATTATGATTGGTAATCCATCAGGCTTAAAACGGATCAACAACCCAAAAAAGTAACATGCCAAACCAGTTTGACTTTATTGCAATTGAAGGAGTGATCGGGGCCGGAAAAACAACCTTGGCTCAACTCCTGTCAGAGAGAAATAATGCACGGCTTATTTTGGAGAAGTTTGAAGAAAATCCGTTTCTTCCCAAATTTTATGAGGATCGAAAACGTTATGCCTTTCAAACACAGCTTGCATTTTTAGCAAGCCGGTTCAAACAGCAGCAAAAAATGACAAATAAGGAGCTGTTTGACGAATACATAATATCTGATTACATCTTTGAAAAAGACCGTATCTTTGCAAGATTGAACCTGGATGATGATGAACTGGCACTTTATGATAATATTTACGGTATTATGACCGGAATATCTGCAAAGCCCGATCTTGTTATTTATCTTCAGAGTTCGGTCGATCGGTTAATGGAAAACATTGAAAATCGTGGCAGGGATTATGAGAAGCATATTACTCCCGATTATTTACAGGAATTGAGCGATGCATACAATCAGTTCTTTTATCACTATGATAAATCACCGTTGATTACGATTAACACCACAAATGTAGATTTCCTCCACAATCCCGATCATCTTGCTTATTTGGAAGAGCAGATATTTGAACAACCGATACGTAACAGTACACATATACAGATTATTCCCGACACATAATGATTCGCTGGTTATTTATACTTCTATTTATTTATATCGTAATTCGGCTGGTTCGCGGCCCTAAACACAGAAAGCGATCAACCATAAAGTTTCGATTTGGCGATTTTACGAATCAATCTAATAATCAAACCAATTCAAATTCCCGAAAACGGAGATTAGAAGATATTGAAGACGCGGAATTTGAAGACATTACTGAAAAAACAAAAAAAGAAGATAATTCATGAGTTTTGAAGAGAAGCACAAAGAAGGCTATGAACTCCTTCACGAGAAAGACCTCGATAAAAGTCTGGATATAGCGCGGCGGCTACAAAAAATGAGACCTGAAGCTCCCGAAGGCTTTACGCTGGAAGGCGAAGTGATGCAAAAACTGAATCAATGGGAGCAAAGTATTACATCTCTGAATGAGGCGATTGAACTGGACAGCGAGTCCGGACGCCTTTATAACCTTCGCGGATATGCATACCTGAACGAGGATCAGCTTGAGAAAGCGAAAGAAGATTTTGACCGGGCCATTTCACTGGACAACCTGCCGGGGGCTCACCGCAATTTGGTTCTTTATAAACTGATGAGCGGTAAAGGACAAGAAGCGATCTCCTATCTTTTGGATCGCATTCGAAGTGAACCTCAAGACGTTGAAAACTGGATCCTGATGGGCGATCTGATGAAAAAAGGCGGTCACGACCAGAAGGCAAAAACGTATTACGAGCAAGCCCTCAAGATGGATCCGGAAAACACATACGTGAAGGAACTACTCGAGGAAGGTTAGTGAAGTCCCCTCTTAAGAGGGAGATTTAAGGGGTGTGTTTTCTCCCCTTCAGGGGAGTCCTTGATTTATCAGGGGGAGGGAGTTCCAAGTACGTTCATCGTTTACACCTCCCATCTGAATTTTCAAAAACACAAAATTCAGCCACCCTCCTCAAGGAGGGATTTTTCTACTCTCTGCATTTTGCAACCTGAGACCTGTATCCTGCTCTATTTCATATTCACAAATTGAAGCGGAATCCCAAAGTCTTTTCGTTTGAGATGTTGAATCACTTCCTGAAGATCGTCGATCTTTTTGCCGGAAACCCGAACCTGGTTATCCTGAATGGCAGGCTGAACTTTTAGCTTCAGATTTTTGATCTCTTTGACGATTTTCTTCGCCGTTTCGCGATCGATGCCCTCTTTTATTGTGACATCCATTTTTACGTGGCCTTGGCTGGTACCTTCTTCGTTTCCATATTCCAGAGCTTTCGGCTCAAGATTTCGTTTGATGAAATGCTTGATCAGCATATCCTTCACAGCCTTCAGCTTCATACTTTCAGCAGCTACAATATGAATCCGGTTCTCTTTTTTAAGAAACTCCACTTCGGTATGAAGTCCCCGAAAATCGTACCGGGTAGAAACTTCTTTGAGCGTATTATTTACTGCGTTATCAACTTCCTGCGCGTTGATTTCATTAACGATATCGAATGATGCCATTTCTTTAGAATTTGGTTAAGAGTAAAAAAGAGTCCCCCCTTCGAGGGGGCAATTTGGATGACTTAAAAAGTTGAGAATCTTATCAAAAAACTTATTTCAAACAACGTTCAGGCCATCCCCCTGAATCAACTCTGTTGATTCTTTCCCCCTTCAAAAGGGGGAATTACTTGCTCTGATGGCGCAAGCGTCTCGCTTGTGCCCTAACTGTAAACACGAGCGGGACGCTCGCGCTATCAAGTATCTGTAACTTGAATCCTGCCGCTTGTATCTTGCCTTACAAATCATGCAACAACATAACCGCATTTTGCATGAGGCGCGCCGGGCCAACCCAAAACATTCGATACTGAGTGTTATCCAACAAGAAAACTACTTTCCCGGAACCCATTGGTGCCACGCCGGCAAAGGCATGTCCCGCCGCTTTTTCGATGTTTTCCTGTGAAGCATATCCGGATGCTAAGACTGTTTCCGGATCTTTAGCATAATATCCTACGGTTTGCCAATCTGTGGAGGGTACGAGTGCATCATCTGAAAATTTCAGAGAATACAATTGATTGCTAAGTCCGAATGCAAGCGGATGCGAATCATCGATTATTCCCTGGAAAGCCGCTCCGGGAATTCGTTTTAATCCCGAACTGTCTTCCCGTGCTTCATATCGTGTGTATGCTTCGGGATCGATTTCCGGAGCTGATTCTTCCTCCTCTGTTTCATCTTCATCCTCATCCTTCACCAATTCTACATTTGTAAAACCAGATTGATCTTTGCTGAAAAATGCTGCTGTTCCTTCTGTGGCTATCAATGTCCCGCCGGATTCAACCCATGTTTTCAGTTTTGCCTGGGCGGTTGAATCGATCGCTCCGCCAACTCCGCCCCAGCTTCCCGGCATCACAATTACATCGTATTCACTGAGGTCGATCCCCATCAACGCATCCATTCGAATTCTGGAAATTCCGAAATCACTCCATCGATCAAACAAAAACCAAATCTGTCCGGCCGTATATGAGCTGAACGGACTATCCACCATCAACGCCACTTTTGGT
>CAYRDO010000132.1:0-11150 GCA_964422985.1 uncultured Rhodohalobacter sp.
GGCGTGGAAAGAGTTGGTACCAATATCAATTGCGGCAATTCGTTTGACGGGCTGTTTCTGGTAGCTATCGGGCATAATGATCGTCTCAGATTATATTCTTTCAAAATGATAAAGAATGTGTTTGCCAAAATCTTCTCTTATTTTTTAACATTCAGCATCTTCAAATTTTTATGAGGTAACATAGCAGATATGCAAAGCGAGTCTCTATACAAATCAGCACCATGGTGTTTTAATGGCCATGCCCATACCATTCTCTGTTCGCTTCTTTTTAAATCACCAACTCTTCATTCTGAGAAGTTAAGAATCGACACACCAGACAATGACTTTCTTGAAATAGATGTTGTAAATAATGGACCAGGAAAGCCGGTTGTCGTTCTTTTTCATGGATTGGAGGGGCACTCTCGTAGGTTTTATATCACGCAATTGGCGGAACATCTGAAGTCACGTGGATTCTCAACAGTTGCCATGAATTTTAGAAGTTGCGGGGGAAGGATGAACCGGCAGCGAAAATTTTATCACTCCGGAGAAACCGATGATCTTGAAACCATTTTCAAATGGGTACAGGATCATTTCCCAACATCGGATATTTTTGCCACAGGTTTTTCGCTCGGCGGAAGTGCACTTCTCAACTTTCTCAAGAAGTACAATACAAACCATCCGCTTCGGGCAGCTTCAGTAATTTCAACTCCGTTTGAACTGAAGAAGGGCTCCTTAAATCTGGAAATGGGATTTAATCGTCTCTACTCAATCCTCTTCCTTGAAACGCTTGTAAAAAAGTTGTTGGAGAAGCAAGAAAAATTTCCCGATCTCCCCACTTTTGAAGGCTCTACTCTCTATGATTTTGATGACCAGGTTACCGGCCCTGTTCACGGATTTGAAGGCGCCGACGATTATTATCACCAATGTTCAAGTGCTTTCTTCATGGATAAGATCAACACGAATACGTTGGTAATAAACAGTCGCGAGGATCCTATGTGCCCGTTCAAATGGACGCCGTTAAAAGAGATCGAAAGAAATCCTAAGATCAGTGCCTACTTCCCTAAAAAAGGTGGTCACGTTGGGTTTTGGAGCCTGCCTAATGGGTGGGTCAACCAAAAAATTGGGGATTACTTTTCTGATTTTGTCTGAATCCTCACTGATTCCATCTATTTCACCTATCGACAAGCTAAATGACATTTAACCGGTATGATTTGTATTTTTGTGATTCTCTACACCACAAATATAAACTGAACGATTCCTCCTTATGGTAATCATTATTGGTGCCGGACCTATCGGACTGGCAACAGCAATTCAATTAAAACAAAGAGGCATTCAATCACTGATCGTTGAGCGGGGCTGCCTGGTAAATTCCATTTTCAACTACCCCGCAAACATGACCTTCTTCTCCACCTCCGATAAACTTGAGATTGGAGATATTCCATTTATCTCACACGGGCCAAAGCCAACGCGCCGGGAAGCCCTGGAATATTACAGACGAGCGGCTGAGCATTACGACCTGAACATCCGCCTCTTCGAAGAGGTTGAATCGGTTTCAGGTAAAGATGGAGCGTTTGAAGTAAAAACCGTAAAAGGTGTCTACAAAGGAGAAAAAGTTGTATTGGCTACAGGATTTTATGGTCAGGAAAATCTTCTGAATATTCCGGGAGAGGAACTTCCGAAGGTTACCCATTATTATGATGATCCACACAAATATGCCTGGCAAAATGTAGTTGTTGTCGGAGCCGGAAATTCCGGAGCCGATGCCGCGCTTGAAATCTATCGAAAAAATGCGAATGTAACGATGGTTGTAAGAGATTCGGGAGTAAAATCTACCATTAAATATTGGGTAAAACCGGATATCGAAAACAGAATTAAAGAGGGATCGATTACTGCACATTTCAATTCAGAACTTGTGGCGATTCGAGAAGATGAAGTGGACATTCAAACCCCTGAAGGTAAAATCACCATCCCAAACGATTTTGTCTTGGCAATGACCGGCTATCATCCACATTTTGGGTTGATGGAAAAACTGGGAATCGATCTTACTGAGGATGAAAAACGGATGCCGGTTCACAGTGAAAAAACCTTGGAAACAAACCGAAAAGGACTTTACGTAGCCGGCGTTGTTTGCGGCGGGATGGATACCAGCAGCTTATTTATTGAAAATACACGTATTCACGCCAATCATATCGCGGGGCATATCGAAGAGAATTTATAGGATTATGCGTTGGTTTCCTTGTGTAATTCCAGATACTCTGAAGCGTGAACTGCAATTTCTTTGATATCATAATTATCAATATCCACCAACATCAAAAATGGATCCGACTCTTTGAGTCCTAAAAAATCCAGATAAGGTTTCTCGGAGTGATATAAAACGATCAAGAAAGGCATCTGATCTTTCTTTCCATAGGTAGCCAAAAACTTAGGCATCATCACGGCTTGTGTGCCTGTAACGATAATATCCGCATCAAAAAAAGACTGAACCAAACTGTAAAGTTTTTCTACCTCCTCTCCGATTATTGTGTGTGTATTCTGTAAATCACTGAAGCTCCCGAATTGAAGATCATCGTAGTTGGGTTCCAATTCCTTCAGTTTTTCAATCTCTTCTGATGAAATATCTTTTTCGCGGGAATATTTATAAATCCATCGAAACGTCTTTTTGTAACCATCAGAAAAAACAGCGGTTGATAATTCTTTGATAGCCAACGCTTTCTGAAGCTCTTTCACAAACTGATAAAAAATGTTTGGAGCTATTCGTTTATCACCGGGAATGTCTTCGTCATTTTTAAACTGTGTAAACTTGCCATCTATTTCGTACCACACCGGAATGAATGTATTCCATGGCGTTTCAACGGTTCCTGTATCTCCCTGCCTGATGTGAACCAGCATGTTTGTTGAATCGGTGTCGAATTCAGACTTCCATCTGCTTCCCAGATTTTTAAAACAGTTGAAGTAGTCTATCTCGTGCTCTTTGCGATCGTAGAGATACCTGTAATATTCGAAATACGTTTTAGGCTCTGCAAAAAGACAAAGAATAATCGTTCTGTTTGTACTCAAAAAAGGATAGAGAATCTCCTTCATCTTCTGAATTAACGCTTCGTAACTGTCAATTCCTTCGCTTCCATAAAGCGTAATATTCAGGTTCAGATAGATCTCTTTTCGGGGCTTCAGCACGCCGGCCGATTGCTTCCCGAGACATTCATTAACACCTACAAAATCAAAAATATCTTTAAACTCTTTTGACTCTTCTTGTTGATTTTGTGTGATCGGATCATGCAAAAATGGATCCGAACTTCGGTGGGCAGACAATGGCGTATGATAATATTTAAGCCCCAAACCTCTCCCCAGTTTATATAAAAAATCAAATCCTACCATTTGGTCTGTAAATCCGGTCTTCACTAAGTCTGTGGTGAAGTATATATTCGGATTCTCCCGTAATATCTGCTCAACTTGTCTTATTTTTTCATCCCGATCTTTGAAGGATACCTGTTTTAAGGAAAGCCAAACTTTATACCGGGCATGCCTGAATCTCTTCTGAGGCTCTCGTTTCAACCATCCGTAAGCTTTTTTTATAAATGTTAACAATCTCATAAGAGTCGACTTTTCGTCTGAAGAAGCATGCAGATGTCTTTAATCAATATCCTGTTGTACCAAAAATCCCGTTCTTCTCAATTTTAGTCCCGTTGCCAAACCTCGTTTATGTGCCACAATTGTCAATGCGGATTGATCTTGCCTGTGATTGCTTTTATCCGACCCATCCGGCGAAATGCACTCTTTATCCATCGCACAATCTTTCCATTCCCGGGCTACCTCAACAGCCTCTTTGTGATTATAATCAACCGCCACGGCTCCGGATGCTAAATTTCTTTTTTTATAAAATTTCTTGGGCACATTTAGATAAGATAGTGTTTTCTCATGAGTCCACTCTTCGATGGTTCCCGGCGAATAATTCCAGAAATATCCCTGCATACAGATGTATTTTTTCAAATCATCAAGAGGAGCATTAATCAATGTACCGGCATCCATCCACATCACTTTGCATTTGTATTTATTTAACGTTTCCCAAAAAATTACCGGTTTCCAGGCATATCCACCTGTATTGTTCTTGATGTTGAAATAATCCGGATATTGCGAGTAATCGAACGTTTTAAAAATAACCTTCGGGAATTCCTTTTTTATCTCCCTGCTCTCTTGTTCTGAAAGACCTAAATCATAAAAAACGATGCGTGATTCATTTTCAAATCTGAGGAATGCCTCGAAGAATTGTTTTACTGTTTTGTAGTGAGAAGAGTCGGCCCCGGTCACGAAAACAAAGTCACCCTCAATCTTCTGCCAAAATAAGAGAAAGCGCATTAAGTTAATCCGTGAATGATAAATAACCGACTGCTTTACCCTGCGATATTTGGACAGAAAGAAATGAGTAAATTTTTTAAAGGACATTCCGTAACTCACCCAATTATACTTCTGTAGCCATAGCTATTTATTCTTTTCACTCTCTCTTCTTCGCTTGATTGAAGCCATCAAAACTTTAGTATAATCGTGAAGTTTGTCTCGTTTTTGCACGCCAATGTTTGATCCGTGAACTCTGCGTCTCAAAACAATATTATCAATCAGTTTGAATGAATAACCGGCATCTTTAACCCGGGAAAACCAATCAATATATTCTGCAAGAGTGAGTGTTTCATCAAACAAACCAACATCATCAAAAACCTTTCTTTTTATCAGTGATGCGCCGGCAACATATCCTGGCATTACCTCCTGGCCTTCCGGAATACGGCTTGATAATTCTTCATTCTCATCATTTAAAAATTGTTCCACATGCCCGGATACAATCGCTAAATTTTCATCTCCTTGCAGGGCGGAAAGCAGTACTTCCAGATGATCCTCCGGCCAAAGATCGTCGCTGTCCAGGAAAGCAATAATGTCTCCCTTCGCATTTTTGATGCCGGTGTTTCTGGCCCCGCCGATTCCTTTGTTTTCCTGTCTGATCAGTTCTACATCCGGTGTATACTCGTTCACTTTTTCAGCACTTGAATCCGTTGAGCCATCATCAATCAGAATAATTTCCATGGGCTGAATCGTTTGACTAAGTACACTTTCAATCGCTTCACCCACATATTTTTCTGCATTATAGACCGGAATAATTACGCTTATGGACTTTTTTTCAGACATTTTTTAATCGTTTTAATCGGTAAAGATCATTCTAAATTTAATCATTATCCTTTTGGTTCGGCATTATGCCATATTTCTATGAGTTCATCATAATTTTCAGGCTTTTTCATCACCGAATTCATAGAAACATTCGAATTGGCTCTCCGGTCTTTTGCTTTCTTAAATACCTTGAAGAAGTAAAAATTGGCCTTCTTCTTATTATTGGTACAATTGTCTGCATGCTTTCTGTAAAGTGAAACCAATTCACGGGATATGGCAATCTTTTTTTGATTTTCTCGTGCTCGTAAAAACCAATCCGTATCCTCTCCCATAATTAGATCTTCATCGAATAAACCCACATCATCAAAAACGGATTTTCTTATAAGCGATGTGCATAAACTCAGATGCAGAATTGAGTTTTTTTCGGCCTTCTGAATATCAACATCCCCGGGCTTATCAAATTCCAATTCACATGTAAAACCTACAGAAATATCCAGATTTTTAAATGCTTTGAACTGATCCAGATGACACGATAAATTCTCCGGCAGCCAAACATCATCGGCATCTATAAATGCCAGATAATCACCGCTGGCAATTTCAATTCCCCTGTTCCTGGCATGCGATGGTCCGTGGTTGTCTTGATAAACGTACCGAATCTTCCCGCCAAAATTTTTAACGACCGATTCAGTATTGTCGACAGAGCCATCATCAATTACAATAATCTCAATAGGTGAATGAGTCTGTTTAAAAACACTCTCGATTGCTTGCCCAATATAGTTGGCCGTATTATAGGTTGGAATGATGACCGAGACTGTATCCTTTTTAGTCATTCAAGTTCATAGTTGATGACTTTTTCTGCGAACAGTATTTCGTAAGACTTTCATCAGGTTTATGTTATTCTTTTTAACATTCATCGATGTATTTCGGTCATGAATGCGTTTTTTCAGCAACACTTTATTGAGTACACGATTCAGGATATTCCGGTCTTGTGCCCGGCTGAACCAATCGACATCTTCTGCAGTAGACAGATCCGTATTGAAGAAACCAACCTCTTCAAAAACTTCTTTTCTAGCCACGAAGTTTTCCATGATCCGTGCAGGCTTAGGGCCATCAAGTAAGTTTTTTCTAAACCCATTTGGGATGGTAGAACCCGGCTCCGTAAAATATTCAATCAGAGAGTTGGTGAACATAATTTCAGGGTGATTTACCATGAACTTCATCTGGGTTCGAAGTTTATCGGTTGCCCACAGATCATCCGCTGATAAAAATGACACAAATTCTGTTTTGGCGGCTTTAATCCCGGTATTGTAAGCATCAGAGATGCCCTCTCCTTCTTGATGAATGATTCTATCAGGTTCAAACTCATTTACAATCGAAAGCGTATTATCCGCAGAACTACCGTCAACCACGATCACCTCAAATGTGGAATAATTTTGATTGTACACACTTTTAAGCGCATCGCGTATAAATCGCTCCCCATTTTTTACAATCATAATTACACTTACCGGAGGTAGTTTCTCTCTCATGATGGTACCTCGTTGTTCTTCATCCAAAATTCTATGATTTGATCTAAATTTTTAAATGATGGCAGGGCTAGAGAAAAATCGCCCCCAAAGCCTCTTCGTCTGTCCAGAGATTTCTTAATAGCCCTTAACATGTAATGATTTGTCGCCAATTTGTCTTTCGTGGTGTTGTCCTCATGCTGACGGTAAAGCTGTACTACTTCTTCATGAACATCTACCCGGATTTCTGCTTCTCGAGCTCGTAAAAACCAATCCAAATCTTCGCTCAACGCCAACTCTTCATCGAAATTCCCCACTTTTTCAAAAACGTCTTTTCGGATCAGCGTGCTGCCCAATGAGAGCACAAAAATACCCGATTCGTCTTTATCAAAAACTTTAAGTGAACCTTCATTGCATTTTCCATACACACGTTGAAGAAATCCTATGATCATCTCTGCCTCAGGATTCTGCTGAAATAGATGTAACTGTAACTCAATTTTATCTTTCAGCCAGATGTCATCAGCATCAATAAATGTGATCAAATCACCTTTTGACTTCTGTAAGCCTTTATTTCGTGCCACTGCCACACCTGCATGTTCTTGATAAACATAATGAACTTTATTTTTGAATTGCTTTGCTACAGATTCGGTATCGTCAGTGGAACCATCATCTATAACGATAATTTCCTGTGGCGGCACCGTTTGTTGGAGAACACTTTCGATTGCTTCAGACAAATATCCGGCAGAATTGTAGGCGGGAATAATTACAGATATTTTTTCATCTCGACTCATGTAGTCCTAGCTGAATTGGAATGCAAAAATCACATAGAATAGGGAGATTCTTCTACTTAAGTTCACGTATGTGCCAGAATACAAAACTCGTTGTAATGATAAAGTGAGAATAATCTAACCTTAACACGTGAAGGGACTCCAAAATTTGATTCACGATTCTATCCATAAAAATGTGAATAGGCGGGAATTTTTATTTCTCGAACTCTCTCTTCCTGTCTATTGCCCGTTTAATGGTCTTTAATTTATTAAGTTCAACCAGGTTTTTTCCCTCGGTCATGTTTTTGCCATGTCGGCGAACGAACAGGGTTACTTCATCCAGCCACTTTGTAGATATATTTTTTTCAACACTTCGGTTATACCAATCCGTATCCTCTCCAAATAATAAGGTGGGATCGAACAGCCCCACTTCATTGAAAACAGATGCGCGGTATAAAGCAGCCCCAATGTAATACCTGTATGCCTCTTTTGGATTGCCAAGATATTCTTTCTCTCCATCCTCTGAATTTCTGAATAGTTGCGCATAGCCGCGTACAACATCCAGCTCGGGGTTCTTTTCAAGTTCTTGAACAAGGTGGGATAAATTGTTCTCCGGCCAAAGGTCATCTACATCCAGAAAGGCTATGTATTTTCCTGATGCGTCTTTAATCCCTGAATTTCGTGCGGTGGCAGGCCCCGCATTATCTCTGTCGAAGTATCTTACATCGGTATCCAGATTTTCAATAATCGTACCCGAATTATCTGTTGAGCCATCATTTATGATTATGATCTCCACTGCCGGATAGTTTTGGCTGAGAATATTTTGGACAGCTTCCTCGATAAATTCCTCTCCATTATGAACCGGAATAACCACACTAACAAGCGGCAGATCTTTCTCTTCCTCTTTCTTCCTATCAGCCGCGGATTTGATAAAATTGTATCCCGAATCTTTGAGATGATTCCGAAGTGCCTTCGGCACTTGTTTGATATTACTACCCAAGTTTAAGGTCATCGTGGGAACTGCTTCACATAGCTCATGAAAGAATTCGTGCGTATGCGTTCCTGCACCGGGTAGTTGGGACATTGTGGTAAAGGACATCGCCCGATTGATCCGCCAAAAAGAGATTGGTGAAAAGGTCGTCTCCTCTTGGTCCGGCTGTATGTTTGGCATCAAAATCGTTTTTATGGGAAGCTCTTTTACAATCTGGTCTTTAAAGTCCGGATAAAGAAATATCACATCTTTTTCCTGATTCTCTTCGATATGATCGGCTGCATATTCGTCTAACTCCGGAAATCGGTGATTATCACCCACTCCAATCTTCGACGTGCTATAGAGAGAATAAACCTTTGGAACAGGGTCTTTTTTTACAATCAGATAATCATCCGCCAGGTATTTCATCCCATCTAATAGAGAGCTAACCGCCGTAGTGGATTTACCCGCCCCGCCTTTTGCTGTAATCAATACAGCTCCGTCATCTGTGCCCACGGCTGCGGCATGCATCAATTGACCGCCATTCTTTTCCATCCACCAGTTAAAAATTGTTCTGAATGGAGATGAGGTAGCCCAATACGGCAGGTTCGCCGGGGTATTCACCCAATAAACGGCATCATTGGTTTTCAGGTCCATCACGTTAACGGAAAACTCACTCCAGTGAAATGCCGTTTTTATTCGATCGCTGTTAAATCCCCAAATGTCCCCCCTGTCGGTATAATGATTTTGTTCACACGGAGGAGGCACCATTTCCACTCCTGTTGATTCTGAATCCCAAATGTGGATTCGGGCACCTGCTTCTGAATCATCCGGCAATCGAAGATGGGCAAGCGCCGGTGACAGGTGTGAGATTAGCGCATCACCCGCAAAAACTAAACAAACAGTGGTTCCGGCAATGTCGTAATATTGACGAATTTCCCCTGTTTTTCCGGCTGCTTTCGAATACCGATCCATACACTGATTATAAAAACCGATCTGTTCCTCTTCGGTTCGCTGGGGAATTTTCATTCCTACCGGTACTGTTTCATCCATAGGTATTCTTCAGTATTACTTTTTTTGATAGGGAATTTAAATCGTTCGTGATTTTAAACGATGGGCTGCATACTGTATCAATCCAAGATGAATGGAGAAAAAGCCCTCTCTGCTTGTGCGGGCTAAATATCTGGCATAGAATGAATACACTCTCTGCGAAAACGTAAACTCCTGTACATTATCACCAATTTTTTCACCGTAGTTAAATACCACGCGTTCCACGTACGAAGGTTTATATTCTTCCATCTGCTGAAGGACCTGAGCGGGGATATTTGCATCAAAATGGTCTTTCAGATAAAGCAGTGCTTCTTTTACCTGCAAAAACACACGAAATTTACTGGCATAGGTTAACAATCGGGTCCAGTTTATTTGAATATCTTTGGAATTTATCATCATCATGGAATCGGCTATCCATCGTATGGGCGGCTCGGGATTTTTTCTGATACCGTGCACGATAGCATGAAGCAGATTATCGGTATGGGTAAGTGAATGAGTTAGCACCCCGGATACTTCCACCGGTATGACATCACCCCAAAAATCATTCTTTTGAACATTGCCCAAAGCGTTCACAAATGCATACCAGTGCAGATCAATTTCCGTCCCCTCATCATCTGAAAATGCAATACTCCGGCCAAATTCCAGGTTGTGTTCAAGAAGATGTGCCAATTCCATCTTAAAACCGGCATTTTTTAATACATCAATCGCATGGCGGGCTTGTGGATAGGGAACGAGAATATCCATATCTGACATTGGTCGAATCCCATAATTTTTATATACCAATTCTGTGAGAGCAATACCTTTTAGAACAGCCGTCTTTATTCCTGCATCTTTAAGCAGGTTCAGCACCTTTGCAGTTTTATAAAACAGTTGTTGATTTTCAATCCAAGCGCGGCGATAAATTCCTTTTAAACGGCCCACGACCAGATCATCTGAATAGCCGAAGGAGTTTAAATTATGATAAGCGAGAGGTAAAAGGCGAAAAGAGCCGTGATCGACATCCAGCTCAAAATCAACGTTTTTTCTCCATTTCTTCCATGCCGGAAGAGCTGCATCTTTCTCCAATAATGCAGCTTTTAAAAGTAACTCCTGAGAAGAGTTCGGAAACGGGCTTTCTGCACTCGAATCCACTAATCATCTTTTTTTGGTTCAGGCCAACCCTTCTCATCAACATCGTGAATGGGGTCCAAAAGCAACATATCCTGCATATCGGAGTATTTGTTCAGAGTCAGTTTTTCCAGTTTTGTGGCTGCTTTACTAAATTCTTCTTCGGTCTTTTTGTCGATAGAAAGCGTAGAGGCTTCCCCGTTTTCAACAGGAACAAGAAGCTCTTCTTCAAGCAACGTTTCAACAAACTTAGAATAAGCGATGTTTACATCAGTGTCTTTCTCACTATTGGCTTTAAGAAATGCCTGTCTGATTCCTTCCGCATCGCCTGTTTCGGCTAATAAATCCCAAAACACTGTACCCGGCCATTCAATGCTGTAGTAATTGCCTGTTCCGAGATTCAACAATATGGTTTCCCCTTCTATAGTCTCATGAACTACATTGGGTTCATTTACTCTTAGATGCTGCATCTTCTTGTTACCTGCCATCGCATTTAATTGTGGGTTTTAGATATTTTCCTACGTGCTATAAGGAGAAAGGCACTACACGCAAAAAATCCTCCGAAAAATAAAAAGAGGGCAAGCTACCCATATCACGCCGCTACGACCTGCTACCGCTGCTGCC
>CAYRDO010000133.1:0-11066 GCA_964422985.1 uncultured Rhodohalobacter sp.
AAACCGATGATTCTCTCGATTCTCTCGCACGGAGAAAGTTATGGATACCAGATTATTCAGAATATTGAAAAGCTATCAGGCGGAAAATGGGAATGGTCGGAGGCGATGTTGTACCCGGTGCTGCATAGAATGAATGCAGACGGACTGGTCAAATCGGAATGGAAAGTGATGGAAAATGGCCGCAAAAGAAAATATTACTGCCTCACTAAACTTGGTAAAGAAGCGCTCGCTGAGGAGAAAAACCAGTGGATGAGCGTTCATCAGGCATTGAAAGCGCTGTGGGGAGATAATCCCCAGCTGGAATTAAGTTAGTAATTAGCGGTTGGTGGTTAGTTGTAAAAAACAACGAGCCATGGATAACACACAACAATCGAAACTATGTTTCATCTAGAAAAATCGATACAAAATTGGCGGAAACGTCTCGCCAAACATCCGGGATTGGAGCCGGGCTATATAGAAGAACTGGAGTCTCACCTAAGAGATAAAATTGATGATTTGATTGAGAAAGGGTTTTCCGAAGAAGAGGCATTTCATCACGCCGTAGAAAATCATGTTGAGGATCCGGAAGAAATCGCCGGTCAGTTTTTTCAAGCGCGGAAGACGAAATTGGCTCCGCCGCCGTGGAAAAAAGTAGACTTGAACCTGGCTCTGTTGCCTAACTTTCTCAAAGTAATTTTCCGGAATTTTATCAGAAATAAAGGATATGCCCTTATCAATATTATGGGACTTGCGGTAGGTATTGCAGGTTGTATTCTCATCCTCATTTACATCAATGATGAGTTCAGTTATGATACGTTTCATAAGAAATCAGACCGAATACATCGGGTCACAACCGATACAAAATGGGGAGATCAGGAAGGTGTTTCATTTACATCACCACCACCGCTTGGCCGGGTTTTTACCGAGCAAATTCCGGAGGTGGAATCTTCGGTTCGTTTTTATAAGCCGGAAAATCAGATCCTTAGAAATGGTGATACTTATTTTAAAGAGGAAAACATTTTTGCGGTCGACAGTACTTTTTTCAACGTGTTCAGTTTCCAACTTTTAGAGGGGAACCCTGAAGCGGCATTGGTTAAGCCGTATAGTATGATCATCACACCCGAAATTGCCCAAAAATATTTTGGTGATGAACCGGCGCTGGGTGAATCGCTTCAGCTTGGCAAAGATGAACAATCGTATACCATCACAGGAATTGTAGAACGGCCTCCTTCCAATTCGCATATCCAGTTTGATATTCTTACTTCGATCTACTCGTATGAAGATGTGGAATATTTTGAGTGGAGCTGGGTGTGGAATGGCGTGGCAACGTATGTATTGCTGGAAGAGGGAGTTGAAACCCAACAGGCGCAAGGGCAAATTCCAACTATTGTTGATGCAAATCTTCCGGCAACATTTAAACGAATTGGGTTCTCTTTCGAGGAGTTGCTGGACAATGGTGGTCATTGGAAGTATGATCTTCAACCCATGGAAGAGGTGTGGTTGTATTCAAGCAAAATCGGGAATCCGCTCGGTGGCTCCAGTAATATTTTGTACATCTACATTCTGGGCACCGCCGCGCTGTTTATCATGATTATCGCCTGTATCAATTTTATGAACTTGGCTACGGCCCGGTCAGCCAATCGTGGGAAAGAAGTTGGGATCCGGAAAACGCTGGGATCATCCAGAAGTACACTGGCCGGTCAGTTCCTTGTGGAGTCACTATTTTATAGTGTGATTGCAGCAATCATTGCCTGTTTGATGATTGATCTCGTTTTACCGGGTTTCAGTAATCTTGCAGCGAAAAACCTTTCATTCAATCTGTTTGATCAGCCCTGGATATTTGTTGGTTTAATGATTTTGACTGCGACCGTAGGTTTGCTTTCGGGTAGCTATCCTGCTGTAGCTTTATCCTCTTACAAACCCTCGGATGTTTTAAAAGGGAACTTGAAATCCGGCTCAAAAGGAAAGGGGCTGCGAAATATTTTGGTGGTTGGCCAGTTTGCCATCTCTCTTATTTTGATCATCGGCACATTGATTGTGTACTCTCAGTTGGAGTACATGCAGAACAAAGATCTTGGGTTTGATAAAAATCAGGTTTTGATTATCAGAAATGGCGAGAGTCTTGGAACTCAACAGGAGACATTCAGAGAAGAGTTGTTGAAATTGAAAGGGGTCTCTTCGGCAACACTGACGACAAACTATCCATCCGAAGCCGATTTTACCGATTTTTATCATCCACAAAACAGTACTGATAAAGATCTGATGATTGGGTCGATTTTGACAGATCAAGCATTTGTAGAGACTCTGGGAATAAAGATGATTGCAGGAAGAAATTTTCGGGAGAGTGGGGAGGTGGATCGCAGAAGCATGATCGTAAATGTGAAGACAGCAACAAATCTGGGCTGGACGCCGGAAGAAGCGATTGGTCAAAAAATTGTCTACCCGGGTGGGAATTACCAAACGTTTGAGATTATCGGGGTGATGGAAGATTTCAACTATTATTCCCTGATGAATCCGATACCGAATTTTGCTTTTTTTCATCGCAGTTCAGAATCGTACGAGGAGAACAGTGCATACATCGCTGCTAAAGTTTCTACCTCCGATATTCAACAAATATTGACTCAAATTTCGTCCGAATGGGATTCATTTATTTCGGACGTTCCGTTTGAATATGTATTCCTGGATGACCAATTTGAATCTCTTTACAGATCTCAAGAGCGAATGGGGATTGTTTTCGGGGTTTTCACGTTCATCGCCATTTTAATTGCCTGCATGGGATTGTTGGGGTTAGTGGCTTTTGCTACCGAGCAGCGAACCAAAGAGATCGGGATCCGAAAAGTGCTGGGGGCGTCGTCCGGCAGTATCGTGCTGTTGTTATCTAAAGATTTTGCCAAACTTACGGTAATTGCTTTTATGATTGCGAGCCCGATTGCCTACTTCCTGATGCAAAAATGGCTTCAGGATTTTGCGTACAGCATCACCATCAGCGCGGATACGTTCCTTATCGCCGCGGGCTCTATTTTGATTGTTGTTTTTACGACGATCAGTTTTCAATCCATTAAAGCGGCATTAGCCAATCCGGTGGAGAGTTTAAGGAGTGAATGAGTCATAATATCTAAATGTCTAATCAATTTCTGAGTCCGGCAGGGAGAATGCAATGATTGAGTCTCCGACCTCAGTACCCGGTTTGCCCCCGCCGCCTGCGGCTATCACGATGTATTGTTTGCCATCAATTTTATAAACACTTGGAGTGGCGTATCCACCGGCCGGTAGCTGGTGCTCCCACAAAACGTCTCCGGTAAACTTATCGAAAGCACGGATTTTTTCATCCATCGTTGCGGCAATAAATACAAGATTTCCGGCGGTTAAAACGGGTCCGCCAAAGTTACGGGTTCCCGTATTTCGGATTCCCATCTCAACCAGCTCGGGATATTCACCGAGAGGTACTTTCCATAGAATCTGTCCTGACTCGAGATCCACCGCATTTAGCGTGCCCCACGGCGGTTTGATGGCGGGATATCCCATATGATCTTCAAAAAATGGAGTGATCTGAGCGTATTGAGGCGTGCTTGTTGTCCAGCTGCTGTCCGGCCCGCTCCAGGTCAGCGTGCTGTCATTTAATTCTGAAGTGGACAGTTCGGTCGTAGTTAACTCTTCATCGCTTTCCAAGTAGGCAACAAGGTCGTTAATCTGTTCATCATCAAAATGTGAAAATGAGGGCATGATTCCGCGACCCTGTGTCAAAACTGATTTTAAAGAATCGGTTTCGAGTTGTACATCGGTTAGAGGTGGATACAAAGGAGGATTTCCCTTTCGGTTCAACCCGTGACATGCTGTACAATTTCCGTTGTAAATATTGGCACCTCGCTGAGCAGCTGTCAGTTGACCGTCAGAAATATTGTCCGGCGGTAACGGTTTGAGTGTATGGATGGTCGGCAGTTCATTGGCGTTTACATACAGCACATTTGTATTGGGATCGAACGCACCGCCTCCCCACTCAATACCTCCCTGGTGGCCCGGCATGGTAATAACTCCGGCGAGGGATGCGGGTGTGTAAAGGTAACCGGTTTCATGCTGTTTGAATTGCTCCAGCGCTGAAGCGTGTGATTCAGGAGTGATGTTGGTTAAATCAGATTCGAGAACCTGTTGGCGCGTGAGCGGAGGTGGCAATAATGGAAACGGCTGTGTTGGCCAGGCTTCCTCGCCCGGTACTTTGGATTCCGGAACAGGAAGATCTACAACCGGGAAAACAGGTTCGCCCGTATCGCGATCTAATACAAAGATGAGCCCCATTTTTGTCATTTGAACGACGAGGTCTTGTGTGTTTCCATCCTCTTTTTGAATGGTTGCCAAAATTGGAGCGGGTGGAAGATCATAATCAAAAATATCATGGCGGATTACCTGGTAATGCCATCGCCGTTCTCCTGTGGTGGCATCCAGGGCGAGTACTGTACTTGAAAAAAGATTTCGTCCTTTCCGCGACCCACCGTACACAAATTCGCCGGCGGCTGAACCGGTGGCTGCAAACACCCAGCCTCGTTCTTCGTCTACAGTCAGGCCGCCCCACGGATTCGCTCCCCCATATTGCATTCCCTCTTCGTGCTCCCATGTATCGTATCCAAATTCACCCTCCTGCGGCACTGTATGAAAGATCCATTCAAACTCTCCGGTCAGTGTATTGTAAGCACGGATATCACCGGGAGTAGTGTTGTTTCCTTCAGGTACACGAGACGGAACGATAAGATAATTCTGATACACAATTCCCGGAGTTGTGACCTCAATCGAGGCGGTTTCTGGTGGAACAGGTAAATTTTCCCGAAGGTTGATAAAACCATTTTCACCAAAGGATTCGATAAGTTCGCCGGTATTCGCATCAATCGCATAGACGCGGTCTTTTACAAAATTGAAAATTCGCTGGTGATTCCCATCCTGATCTTCCCAATAGACCAAACCGCGATTTCTTCCCCGAAATATCTCACCGTCATTATATTCAGAGGGTTTAAATCTCCAGACCTCTTCGCCGGTTTTCGCATTCAAAGCAACAGCTTGAACCCGCGGAGTAGTAAAATAGAGGAGACCGTCAATAATAATCGGATTGCTGTAGATTCCCGGTCCTTCCGGATCGCCATGATGATATTCCCAAGCCGGCTCAAGCTGATGGACATTATTGATGTTGATCTGGTCGAATGTAGAATACTGATTGGCTTTTTTATCACCCCGATAAATTCCCCAATCTTCATAATTATCCAGCCGATCTGTCCATTTTGTTTCCGTATCGGTGGATTCGGTTTCGCAGCCTATCACAAAAAGTAAAGCGACTACAAATATGCCTTTGAAATTGGAGGTAAAAATTTTTGGAAAAAATCTGTCTGAAATCATGTACTTATTTATTTGGCACAGAAAATAAAAGAATTTATCAGTGTATCTCCGTGCTTCGGTGGCAATTTTAATATTTATCACACTGCTTCTTAATAAGTGGTGATGAAATCCATCCATCGCTGGTTCATTTTCCATGGATCGAGTTCACCGGTATAGACAATCAGCCGGTACCGAACGGTTTCTACTTCTTCGGGCTGAAGAGTCCAGTCGCCGGTAATTTGTCGAGAAGGCCCAACACCCAGTTCGCCATCAACCCGCCAGGAAATTGGGAAATCCGTGTTTTCAGGATGATCAAAAATGGCAATGTGTCCCCAGTCGTCGCGGCCTTCTATTTCCATTCCTGTGTCAAGCCAAATCGATCGTTTAGCCTCGGCTTCATCATTCTTTTGGCCTGATGCGTTTACGCCTTCTCCGGCAATTCCCTCATGCCACGGCATTCGAAGGAACAGTCCTCCCACAAAATATTCCGCGACGGTGACATCCATGTTGGCTTGTCCCTGCCATTCCAAGTCCAGGATAAATTCATCTTCTTTCTGATTCAAAGACCAGGTTTGAGTTTCGGTAAGAATCGTCTGCCCCTCCTCATTCAGCAGATCATAAACCGTTTGCCATTTTACTTGTTCACCATTTGGAACAAGTACATTCGCTGAAATTCGCCGGTAATATCCAGTCTGACCCGGTTTGCAGCAGGCCATGAAATAATCTCGTTCATTTACCCTTTTTAATCCCCAGTAAAGTCCGGTTTGATGAGTGTGGTGGTCTGGGCGCAGTTGGGTGAGAATTCCATTTCCGTCCGGCGCAGTAATCGGATGAATATACGGACGGATATCGGCCTGAGCATTTTGCACAAGTATGGGGTCATCCTCATCATTCCGGAAAATGGAAATGGTCCCCTTATTTTCATCATGTTCGGCTCGTAAAATGATCTCTTTCTCAGAAGTGGTTTGTTGCGAGAACGAATCAGAAAAAAATCCCAAACTAAGAGTTAAAAGAATAACCGTAATTGTGTTTAATCTCATAATTCCCTGATTTTGATACTTCGGTAGGATATTTGATTTTCGGTGTTATTTAAGAAAATCGGTGCCGCTGCTTGTTGATCTGAATCCCGATAATATTCCAGGATCAGGTAACCGTTCAACCAATACTCCACTTTTCCGTCCGGCTGAGCTTTGATCACGCCCTGATTCCATTCCCCAACATCCTTCGCTTTTTTAGATGCCAGCCATCCGTACATATTTTTGCTTTCAGTCTGATTCACTTGATATTCAATGCCAATAACAGCGTGTTCTTCATGCTGCTTGAAATCTAATTTTAATTCGAAAGATTCATATTCATTTTCTGTTTTTAAAACGCCACTCTCAGAATTTGTATCATGCGAAGAGATTGTCAGTACACCATTGTCAATATTCCATGTTTTTCCCGATCCGCTAACCTCAGCCCATCCATTGATGGTTTCACCATCCCACAGAAGTGAAAATCCCTGGTGCTCTTCCTGCCCGGAAATATGATTTGGAATCAGGTTGACGACAGGGATATCGTCGTAAGGAGTTGGCTCGATGTTTTCCGTTTTGATACGAATATTCCGGTACCGAACCTGGTAATCTCCGTGCGGCACGTTTGGACGCGAATTCCCGTGCAACTGCAGTGCGATAAATCCTTTCGTGGTTTCGTCATCCACAAGATGAGCCGTTGGAACACCATTCACCCAAATCCGGTTCGTATTCCCAATCGCTTCGATGCGATACCTGTTCCACTCATTGTTCTTAAACGCTTTTTTAGCGAGCGAATCCTCGTCTTCAAGAATATAAAGCCACCCTCTTCGGGCTTCGTCATAGATTCCGCCGCTCCATTTTTGTGGAGTGATATCGACTTCTGCCTGGTAACCATGCACCCGGCCATCCTGATAATTATCGGTGCTAAGACTACGAAACTGGATACCGGAGTTGTGCATCAAAAGATCGGCCTTAACTTCGATTTCGAGAATGAAATCCCCAAACTCATCTTTTGTAGCTAAAAATCCGTTTGGAAGTCCGGCGATACACGTGCCAACAATCACTCCGTCTTCAACTTCAACTTTATGTTGACCATTCAGCAGGTGCCAGCCGGTTAAATCTTTCCCGTTAAAAAGTTCCTCCCAATCATTATCTGATGTTTCATTCTGGGCAAAAGCAGATGTATTTATAAAAACCGAAATCAACAGTAATACGAAGCCGATCGAGCAAAATTTTTCAAACATATTCTTCTCCGAGAGATTGTTATGGCAAGCATAGACTAAAAAACTTGGTCTTAATATGAAAGGAGAAGTTGTGAGACAGGCATTTTACACACTATTAAAAACTAGAAAAGCCTCCATACAGCAGTTGTTCGCTATATGAAGGCTTTGAACTGTCGGGATGACTGGATTCGAACCAGCGACCCCTCGACCCCCAGCCGAGTGCTCTACCGGACTGAGCCACATCCCGATCAAAAAAATCTCAATAAATCAAATTACCGTGTCACTTGGGATTTTCGAGTGCAGGATTTGAACCTGCTACCCTCCCGACAAGCCTGTCGGGATGCTCTACCGGACTGAGCCACGTCCCGAATCGAATCTTTAAGATACGGATCATCTGAGGTAAAACTCAATTTCAGTTTGGTTATTTCAAATCGTAGTGATCCGACGTTAGTAGGAATGCTTCTGTCAGGCTTTTAAGCCACCAACTTAACTAAATTCAAAAGGGGCTTTTTTTTGAAAGGGTTGCATTTCTAAAGCAAATTTTATAAATATATGAAAACGTTTTCAAGAATATGGAATTTGACTGCATGCAAAGGGGGAGTAAGCACTGGCAGTCATATCACTACGTATTCTCAACTATAACAATGCCGTTTTAAAATCCTTGGGAGTGTTTTTCAGAATTCTGTAATTGTTAACTCTTCGCATCAACTAGTGAATTACAGAACATCTTTAGAAAGAATGCAAAATAAAATTGGAGGGAGCTATGACAAAGGTGAATCAAAGATACAAATTGATACTAGAGGAGTACTTCCCGATGTAAATATAGTCGGCAGGGCACGAGCATAGGAACAGTTACATATTCAGATTAAGAGTTAAACTTAACGCATCATGCATATCGTATCACTAAGCTAATCATTAAATAACAATGCCATAACAACACCAAATCTATAATCCTTTTATCATGGAATCTAAACAAAGAAAGTAAAATGTATTCCTAAAAAAATGGAGGAACGAATGCCAAAACCAATATTAAAACAAGCATAGACATCCAAAGTATCAGACAAATAACCCAACTCTTTTTTCCCGGAGTTTATGGATAAATAAAACCCTTCCCTGCTGCAACAGGAAAGGGCGTATTTCAAAACCTTAACAATTTAAGATTTCGAACAATGAGCCTAAATCTACAAAAAGATTCGAAGTTATTATCAAAACAACTTCTTTATGCATTTCTAATTCAGGTACTGGCTTTTCAAATGCTGTGGCCAAATCCTTCTATGGGATTTACAGCTTTAGAAAAGGTTCAGGTAGTTAACAGAACGATCAGCGGCACGGTGGTTGATGCCGAAACAGGTGAACCTCTGGTTGGCGTAAACATTGTAGTTTCAGGGACTTCCATAGGTACTGCAACAGATAGTGATGGAACGTTCAGTTTTACGGTTCCCGATGACGCCGGCACGCTGGTGGTTAGTTATCTCGGTTATGTACGAACTAAAGTTCAATTAAGCGATGATACGAGTGAATACCAGATTCAACTGGAGCCGGAAAGTGAGCTTCTTGATGAATTAATGGTAGTTGCCTACGGTGTGCAGAGAAAATCTGATATTACGGGCTCAATATCTTCAGCTTCAGCAGAGGAGTTTAACCGTGGTGTGGTTGTAAACCCTGGTCAGTTATTGCAAGGTGTAGTATCAGGAGTAAATGTGACCAGCGCCAGCGGCGAGCCGGGTGCCGCGCAGGATGTCATCATTCGTGGAGTGGGCAGCTTGCGTTCCGGCACTACGCCACTTTATGTGGTTGACGGTTTTGTGTTGGATAATTCTTCCATAGGGGTGGCCAACAATCCGCTCAATTTCCTGAATCCCAGCGATATTCAAAGTATTGAAGTATTGAAAGATGCCTCGGCCACTGCTCTGTATGGTGCCAGAGCTTCAAATGGTGTGGTGGTCATCACTACTAAACAAGGGCAAGAAGGTGATACAAGAATGAGTATTTCAACCTCTGCGGGGTGGTCAACGATGGCCAATAGAATTGATGTGTTTAGCGCCGATGAGTTTCGGAATCAAGTTCAAAATGTAGATGGTATTCTGAATGATTTTGGAGCAAACACAAACTGGCAGGACGAGTTGACACAAACGGCGATGTCTCACGATGTGAACTTTTCCTTGAGTGGTGCTGCTACCGATAGGTTCAGCTATTTTGCATCGCTTGGTGTACAAAATCAGGAAGGAATTTTGAGACAGAATAATCTGGATCGCTATTCAGGCAGATTAAACATGAGTCAGTCTGCTCTGAACGGACGATTAAATGTAGACTATAACATCAATGCGGTTCGAACTGAAAACCTTCGGCCGGATAACACAGCTATGGTTGTTGATATGCTCCAGCTGAACCCAACTATCCCGGTGTATACCGATGGA
This sequence comes from uncultured Rhodohalobacter sp., assembly GCA_964422985.1. Classification (GTDB taxonomy): domain Bacteria; phylum Bacteroidota; class Rhodothermia; order Balneolales; family Balneolaceae; genus Rhodohalobacter. The sequence continues at coordinate 9,991 of CAYRDO010000133.1, forward strand.
TCTCCTACCCAGTTGGATGAAATGTTAAACCCGGTTCAGCGATACAATATCTATTTAGATGAAGCAGTAAACAATCGAATTCTCGCAAAAATAGCCCCTTCATTGGAGCTTACAAATGGACTTCTCTATAAACTTAATCTCGGGGTAGATTATTCGGTCACCAACAGAGATGTTCAGACCTCTCCATATTCATTGCTGGAAGGCCTGGAAAATGGTTCATTGTCGAATTTAAATACTAAAAACACCAATACACTTGTTGAAAATACCCTTACGTATACTGTAGATACAGATATTCACTCTGTGAACCTGCTGGCGGGGCATTCTTACCAAGAGTTTTTCTTTGAGTCCAGTACAACAAACCTGGAAGGGTTCAGTGATAATGGGATTGAACCTCGTTATCAGGATCAAACCAGTACGCAAATTACTCCGACCGATCGATTTGCCGCAGCGGAAAAGAATAAACTACAGTCTTTCTTCGGTAGGGTTAATTATAGTTTTGATAGTAAATACTTGCTTACGGCTACAATGCGGGCAGATGGATCGTCCAAATTTGGCGAAAATAACAAGTATGGTTACTTCCCGTCATTTGCATTGGGATGGAATATCACAGAGGAACCTTTCTTCGACATCTCTTTTGTTGATAACCTGAAATTACGCGCCAGCTGGGGACAAACCGGTAACCAGGAAATTCCAAGTAAAATCACACAACTTAGCTATAGCGAGAGCAGAGGGGATAATAATACCTATCCGTTGGATACGAATGCTGATAATTTGGATGAATATCCCTATGGAATCATCTTTACCAGATTGGCTAATCCGAATATTCAGTGGGAAGTGTCCACACAGACAGACGTAGGTGTTGATTTTGAACTGTTCAATAACCGACTTGTAGGTACTTTTGACTACTACAATAAAGTTTCTGACAATATTTTGTTGGAGGTCGTGCCGGCCGATCCTGTCCAGCCAACATCAACATTTTGGACCAATATTCCGGATATGGAAATTCAGAATTCGGGTATTGAGTTAACCCTCGAATATAGAAGTTCACCATCCTTGGATTTCCAATATAGCATCGG
>CAYRDO010000134.1:0-11065 GCA_964422985.1 uncultured Rhodohalobacter sp.
GCTGATGTAAGCGGAAGCCGGTTTGATCAAATCACTGAAACCGAGGGTGATTCAAGTGAGAATGGTGCCGAAAACCTGAGAGCTACCGGAATTCAACCCACGATTGATACGAGCGAAATTCCGTTTTCAGACGAAGCGAAGCAGGATATGTATACAGAAATTGAATCTTATAACTATCGGCTGGGTAACCTGTTTTTTCTCTCTCTGAATATGCCTGATAGTGCAAGTGTTTATTATCAAAAAGTGGCTGATTCGGGATTTAATGAAGATCTCGCCGTAAAATCACTCTATTCAATTGCTGAAGTGGCCCTGCTTCAGGAACGGCAAGAGGAGGCGAGTAAATGGTATCGTGAGCTGGAAGCAAGAGCTCCCAATTCAGTCTATACCGAACGCTTAGCGGAGCGATTAGGCGTTGAATCACCCAAAAATGGTCAAGAAGAATCCAATACAGAGGGCGAAATCATGATTTCTGATAATGATCCTGCGGCACAAGGTATAGACAACGCAGAGCAACTTGCGGGGGTAGATAGCAGCGAAGCTGAATCAATCCGCCCATTCATATTATTGGATGAAGCCAAAACATATATGAGGCAGGCCCGGAATCAACCCGGATTGGATGAACAGATTGAGCAGTGGTTTGATGAACAGCAGGAAATTGAATCAAAAAGAGATCGGTTTGAAGAGTCTAAAGATTCAGCTCGTGTGATGCTCGCAGATACCAGTCTTACAGAAGATAAGCAGCAATATTGGCAACAAATTGCTGATTCCACTTTTCAGCAGCCGACAATAACCGAGGTCTATCCGTTTGAAGGCGCCTATTGGGATAGCACAAGATCCATTTTACAACGAATCGAAAATGAATATTCGGCGAGTACAGTGATGCCGCAGGTGCAGGTGTTACAGGAAACGCTGGCCCGACCGCAGACTGATTCATTGCAAGTAAGCGATTCTACATCGGTTCAGGATCGAGTGTTGAGAGAAACAGAATCTCAGGGATATCCCCGCTGTGAAGATGCAGGAATTACCATGAATCTGGAGGGCGGAATCGAATCATTTATGAATTCTTTGACATATCCGGACTGGACACAAGATGTTTCAATACGCGGTGAATTGGAGTACCTGTTTGAAATTTCGCCGGATGGTACGATTCAATCGTATGAGCAGCTCAGCCGAATGGATCGCTCCGGAATTCCTCAGGCTGTCGAGAATGGAATAGAGACCAGCCTGACATTTGAGTCGCACTCTTCAGAAGAACCCGTTGAGTGTACCGTGCTATTCCCGTTTAATCTTTGAGTTTATGGATGTGATACACATGCTCGATATCATTGTCTTTCAGATATTGAGCCACTTCCCGATTAATTTTTTTAACAACTCCGGGTCCTTCATAAACTAACGACGTATAGATTTGCAGCAGATCGGCACCTGCTTTTAATTTTTCGATTGCATCCTGACCGGTGCTAATCCCTCCAACTCCGATGATCACTTTTTCACCTTTTGTTAGGGTGTGAATTCTTTGGATAATAGTTGTGCTCCTTTTCGCAATTGCTTTGCCACTGAGTCCGCCACGTCCAATTTTTTCAAGTTTTGAAGAAGAGGTTCTCAAATTTTCTCTTTTTGAGGAGGTATTCGTTGCTACATATCCGTCAATTGCGTGATCTTCACAAATGGCAACCAGCTCTTCGAGCTGTTCATCATCCAGATCAACAGAAAATTTTACAAGTACCGGTGGAAGGCTTGAGTCTTTTCCAATTTCCAAGTGCTCTAGTAGCGCATTCAGTGTTTCCGGCTCTTCAAACGTTTTTCCTTCCGTAGTATTCGGGCACGAGATATTCAGCGTGATGTAATCGGCAATTTCTTTGAGGACTATAAAGCTGGTAACATAATCTTGGATGGCGTCTTCACCAGTAATGTTTGGATCATGTGTTTTCGCTATGTTTATTCCAATTGGAATAGAGACGTCAAGTTTTTTCAGCCGTCTCGAAATCGTTTGAACGCCATCATTATTCAGCCCAAGCCTATTGATCAATGAGCGATCAGCAGGCAGACGAAAGCTTCGAGGTTTTGGATTGCCGGTTGAGGGGTTGGCGGTTATACTTCCAATTTCAAGATAACCAAATCCTATTTTTGAGAGCACCGGAGCCATGGTGGCATTTTTATCGAAACCGGCCGCGAGACCAACGGGGTTAGGAAATTTTAATCCAAAAATATTTTGTTCTAATCGGGGATCCGAATAGGAGTAAATGGAGCCAACTGCATTTCTTATCCACTTTTTTTTGCTGATGGACGAAGCCATTTTTACCGTCGCATCGTGTGTGGAATCAGCCGATAATCTAAATAATAAAGGCCGTGCTAAATATTTATACATAGTTTTTTATCCGAACACGTTTCATACAATGTACTGAGTGAACGGTTAAGATCGAAACTTGTTCATAGTAAAGAATATTTCTACTATCATTCCGATATGAAATCATTGCTAAAAAATCTGAATATTGACGATTTATACGAGAGACTGAGTGAACATCCACTCATTATTCTTGAGTCTCAGTTGCCCGATCACCCGTCTTCACATTGCTCATATATTGCAGCAAATCCAAAACGGTCAATCACAGCATACGATTCTACCGTAGAAATCATGGAAAATGGGGATAAAAAAACCATAGAAGCAAATCCCTGGGAAGCACTTCAAGATTTCCGGTCTGATAACAAAAGCTGGCTTTTTGGTTATTTAGGATATGATTTAAAGAATTTTGTGGAGAATTTAGAATCATCCAATTTACCTCTGACGGATACACCGGATATGTATTTCATGGAACCGGAAATTCTGTTGAAAATTGAGAATGGAGAGATCGAAGTTCTAAGCGAGAATTTTGATCTGCCCACAAAAACAAAATCAGGATTGCCGGGTTCGGTTGAGATGAAATTGCAGCCTCTGATTGGAAAGGACGAATATATTGAAACGGTTGAAACCATTCAGGAGAAAATCCATCAGGGTGATTTTTACGAGATGAACTACACGATTCCGTTGTGCGGCGGCTATATCGGCGATCCATATTGGTTGTATTCGAGGATGCGTGAGATCAACCCGGTGCCGTTTGGCGCATTTATCTCACATGAAAAATTCTCGGTTTGCAGTGCGTCGCCCGAACGTTTTTTAAGAAAAGAGGGTGACTCTATTCGCTCTGAACCGATCAAAGGAACGGCCGGTCGATCGATGGATTCAGAAATGGATAAGATCAACCGCGAAGAATTAATGAATGATAAGAATCGTGCTGAAAATTTAATGATTGTTGATTTGGTTCGGCATGATCTGTCCAAAGTTTCAAAATCGGGATCTGTAAAAGTTTCGAAATTGTATGATGTTCAGACGTTCGGTACGGTCCATCAGTTAATTTCTGTGGTTGAATCACAAGCTCAGGAAGGGGCCGATCCCGTGGATATCATCAAAAATTGTTTCCCGATGGGTTCCATGACGGGCGCCCCAAAAATTGAAGTGATGAAGACAACAGATCAGCTCGAAATGTATAAACGCGGCATCTATTCCGGCGCCATCGGGTACATTACTCCCGAAGATGATTTTGATTTTAACGTTGTTATTCGAACGGCAATTCTTCAGGACGATTCGCTCTTCTACCCGGTTGGTGGGGCCATTACGAGCGATTCTGATCCCGAATCGGAATGGGAAGAATGCATGATTAAATCCAGAAACGTCACTGAAATATTTGAAAAAGAGTTGAATCTTTAGAAATGAAGCGTACGGTTTTTAAGTTTAACAAGTGTAATCGGTATTGAATCAAAAAAGCAGATGACAAACAAAGCAACAACGGTTGGTCAGTTAAAGAAAAGTGGATGGAAATCCGTGTCTATCAAAGAGGAGATGCGGAGAAATCTTATCCAAAAAATGAAGAATAAGGAACCACTGTTTCCCGGCATTTTGGGATATGAAAAAACAGTGATTCCACAGATTCAAAACGCCATTCTTGCTAAACACGACCTGATTCTATTAGGGCTTCGTGGTCAGGCAAAAACCCGGATTTTACGGATGTTGGTTCAGTTTTTGGACGAATATATTCCGATTGTAAAAGGATCAGAAGTGAATGATGATCCGCTCAATCCCGTCTCGAAATATGCCAAAGATCTGCTTGATGAAAAAGGAGATGAAACGCCGATTCAATGGCTTCACAGAGATCGGAGGTATGGTGAAAAACTGGCAACACCGGATACAACCGTTGCAGATTTGATTGGTGATTTGGATCCCATCAAAGCAGCATCACGAAAGTTGGCGTTAGCAAATGAAGAGGTCATCAATTTCGGGTTGATTCCCCGCACGAATCGAGGAATTTTTGTGATTAATGAGCTGCCGGATCTGCAACCAAGAATCCAGGTGGCGTTGTTGAACATCATGCAGGAACGGGATATCCAGATTCGGGGATTTAACATTCGAATACCGCTGGATGTGTCGATGGCATTTTCAGCCAATCCCGAAGATTATACCAACCGTGGAAATATTATCACACCTCTGAAAGATCGTATTGATTCGCAAATCATCACTCATTATCCGCGCGAGATGGATGTGGCAGTTGAAATTACAAAACAAGAATCGTGGACAGAGAGGAATGGTGATGTGAAAGTGATCATTCCCAACAGTTATCGAACCATTCTCGAAAATGTAGCTTTTGAGGCCCGGGACAGTGAATACATTGATCAGAAAAGTGGAGTTTCTACACGCATGACAATTACGGCAATGGAACAAGTAATTTCAGCAGCCGAACGGCGGGCGGTCTCAAATGGCGAGTCTGAAGTGACACTTCGAATTACCGATCTCTATGCGATGATTCCCGCGCTGACCGGCAAGCTGGAATTGGTCTATGAAGGTGAGCAGGAGGGAGCCGGGAATGTGGCAAAGCATATCATCGGTAAAGCGATTAACAAAACATTTAAAGGATTTTTTCCTGATCCACAGAAACGATCAGATCAAGAAGAGCAGGGCGAATACCAAGATATTTTAGATTGGTTTGCGAAAGGAAATACTCTCGATATTCCGGATCTGCTCAGCACCAAAGAGTATAAAAATCGACTCAATGATGTAACCGGGCTTCACAATATTGTGAAAAAATTTGCTAAAGATTCTTCTGATGACGAATACGCACTGATGGATTTAGTGATTGAAGCTCTTCATCAAAATTCAAAACTTGGAAAAGAAGACGCCGATGTCACCCGCACTTACTCGGATATGTTGGGAAGTATGCTCGGCGGCATGACCGGGTTTGATGATGAGGATTTTGATGAAGGGTAGAGTGGAGGCCTTAAAACTTCAGCGTAAAAACCGTTTCCTTTCCCGGATCAGACTTTACCTGCAGCGCACCGCCGTGAATGCGCATAATTTGTCGCGATAAACTCAAACCAATACCTGTTCCTTTATCCGGATCATTGCCGGCTGTTGAATAGAACGGAATAAAGATCTTTTCCTGATCCTCTTTTTTGATTCCGGGCCCATTGTCAATGATATCGATATAAACCCGGCCATCCATATTGATTCCGGCTTTGTACGTTAACTGGGGATCGTTAATATTTCGGAGAGCCCTCAACGCATTTTTTGTGAGATTGATCAAGATCTGTTCAATGAGTTGGGGATCGGCCCGAAGTTCCAGCGTATCGGATTGAATCTTTGTTTTTAACGTGACTCCCTGCTTCTCGCACTCGGCTTTCATCAAGTGTTCAATTCGGTGCAGGAGTTCTTTCACGGAGAAATATTCGTATTCCGGGGTGGGGATTTGGGTAAAATCTCGATACGAGTTCACAAACCGCATTAACCCATGGCTTCGTTTATTGATGGTATTCAGTGCTTCATTTACATCTCCGGCTGTTTCGCGATCCAGCAAAATATGATCGTTTTCTTCTTTTGCCCGCTGCTGAACAAGCATATGGATGGTTCCTGAAAGCGACGCAATAGGAGTGATTGAGTTCATAATTTCATGAGCCAAAACTTGTGTGATATTTTGCCACGATTCCATCTCTTTTTCTTCCAGTTCGGTCTGAATATTCTGGAAGGATACCAGCTTGAACGCTTCACCCCGCATTCGGAATTCGGTAGCATCAATCGCCAGTTCAAGATTTTCTTCGTTCACTGTAATTCGTTCGAGAGTTCGGTTTCCTCCTTCAAGATTTATGATGGCTTCAGTCAGGGTTTTAGAAATTTTTTCGAATGATTGAATCGTGCGGAGGTTTGAAACGCCAAAGAGCCGCTTTGCTGCACGGTTGATCAGAATAATTTCCCCGTTGGAATTGATACAGATCAATCCAATCCCGATATGCTGAACCACCGTTTCGAGATATCGTAAGCTCTCCTCTTTCTTACTTCGCTCTTCCTTAAACTTTTCGATCACATTTGCGAATGCCTCATTCAATTCTTTGAAATTGCTTCCTAAACCGTGGTTTTGGAAAGTACCTGTAAAGTCCGAATAGCGAATGGATTCCAAAAAGCGCGTGAGGAGGATATTGGTTCGTTCCAGAAATTGAATCAAAAAAACAATTTGGAGTACAGTCAGGATCATCATAAATCCCATACTGATATAGTACTCCGTCTCAAGAATCAGGTAGAGAAGCAGGAAGAGGGTCAGAGTCAGAAATAAAACCCGAATTGTAATTCCTAAGCGAAAGCGTTTGATCATCTTGTCCTAATATAATGTTTCCGCTTCATTAGTATCTGTCGGCAGCTTTCTGTTAAGTAATCGTACAAATTTCTGTGTTAGTTACCGGTGGTTAGTGGTCAGTTGTAAAATCGAGGCAGCAACCAACAACTGACCACAGACAACATCCCAAATCACAACTCATACTTCTCCATCCTGCGATAAAGCGATGTTCTTGTTAATCCAAGATCTTCGGCGGCACGGGAAATATTTCCCTGGTGTTTATCGAGTGCTTTTTGGATGACTGCTTTTTCGATATCCTCTAGGTTCAGATCATCAACAGGAATTTCGTGGGAGGCACCGGTTCCGGATGTCAGTAAAAAATCTCCGGGCGACAGCACGTCTTCGTCTGATAAAATCACCGCCCGTTCAACAGCATGTTCTAACTCCCGGATATTTCCCGGCCAATGATACGATTTCAAATGAGCCAGTGCTTTATCAGAGAGTGATAAATCTTCTTTCTTGTACTTCTTTTTATACTGCTGAAGAAAATGATCGGCCAGCAGATCGATGTCTTCATTTCGATCCCGAAGAGGAGGGAGATGAATCTCAATTGTGTTGATTCTATACAGTAAATCCTGCCGGAACGTATTTTCGGAAACCATCTCTTTCAATGGTTCATTGGTCGCACAAATAAGACGAATATCAACCTCAACCGGTTTATTGGAACCGATCCGAACAATTTTGTGAGTCTGAAGTGCCGATAATAATTTGGGCTGAAGATGAAGAGGCAAATTCCCAATCTCATCCAGGAAAAGCGTTCCGCCATTGGCAATTTCAAATCGTCCCACCCGGGATTCTCTGGCATCCGTAAACGCCCCTTTCTCGTGACCAAACAATTCGCTCTCAAAAAGGTTTTCATGCAGGGCTCCCATATCTACCGTTACAAATGTATCCTCACTTCGGTTGGATCTGCGATGAAGGGCTCTCGCAACCAACTCTTTCCCGGTTCCGTTTTCGCCGGTAATCAACACATTCGCATCCGTTTTAGCCACTTTTTCGATGGTGTGAAACACTTTCTGCATCGCCGGACTGGTACCGATAATATTTTGGTACGGCTGCTCAAGGTCGGATCGAAGTGTATCGAACTTGGTTTTTAGCTCCTTAACTTCTCGCTTGGATGTACTCAAGTTTACGGCAGAGTGAACCGTTGCGAGCAGCTTTTCGTTTTGCCATGGTTTCAAGACAAAATCAGAGGCACCCTTTTTTACGGCTTTTACTGCTTTCTCAATATCACCGTATGCTGTGATTAGAACCACGGCGAGAGAAGGGTCGATTTCAAGAATTTTATCAAGCCACAAAAAACCCTCTTCACCACTACTCACATCATCGGTAAAATTCATGTCGAGCAGTACAACATCAAAATTATGCTCTTGCAGATGGTGCGGAATTCGTTTGGGATTCGATTCTATTTGTACCTGTTTAACATGCTGTTTTAAGAAAAGTTGAGCGGCGTGGAGCACGTCTTTATCATCATCAACTACAAGAACCCTTCCCATTGTGTGCTGTTTATTCATACCCGATCATTAAAACATTTCTTTTTGAATCCCGTACATTTACCCCGATTTGTTCAAAAATCATACCATTGGAGTAAAGTACTTTATATTCGGTAAATTCCAAGGTTAAAGCAGAAAAAGTGTACGGAACCGAACACCCGCTGTTGCAATCCGTACAGAAGAACAGATCAACTATTTTGCTGAAAGCGTGTGAACGTCGATTTTAAAGTTTGGCATGCTTGTTGAACTAACAATATCAAAAAATAAGATTTGCAGTAAATATGGGAATGGATCGAAAAATTGAGAAGAAGACCTGGACAACCAAACGAATTTTGATGGTTGTGGGAGGAGTGTTGCTCCTGTCGCTCATTGTATATGTGCTCGGGTTTATGGATGTACGATCAACATTGAATGTAGAAAGAGAACGAGTTACGGTATCCACTGTGCAGGAAGATGTATTCCAGGAGTTTATACAGGTGACGGGTACAGTTCAGCCCATTGAAACCATTTACCTTGATGCCATTGAGGGCGGAGTAGTGAAGCAGGTGTATCTTGAATCCGGCACGATGGTTGAAGAGGGAGATACGATTCTTGCAATGACCAACTCCAACCTTCAGCTTCAGGTGATGCAGCAGACATCGGCACTTTATGATCAGATTAATAATGTTCGAAATTCCCGGTTGAATCTTGAACAAAATACATTGCAGTTGCAGGAACAGTTAGCCAATGCGCGATCACAAATGGAAATTTTGGAAGCCCAGTTTAAACGACAGCAACACCTTAGAGAACAAGATTTGATCTCTGAACAGGAGTTTGAGGAGACGCGTGCGAATTATACTTATCAAAAACAACGATATGAACTCACGTACGAATCATTTAAAAAAGATTCATTGCAATCTATTTCACAGGCTCGTCAATTAGATGATTCAGAAGAACGAATGTACCAAAGTTTGGAAGCCGTTCAGCAGATTTTGGAAAATTTAATTGTAACTGCTCCGGCTTCGGGCCAATTGAGCACAATTGAACTGAACCAGGGACAATCGATTTCGGCGGGTGAACGAATTGGTCAGGTGGATAACCTGGATGACTACAAAGTTCGGGTGAACATCGACGAATTCCACCTGTCGAGAATTGTACCTGGCTTGGAGGGATCCTTTCCGTTTGATGGGGAAAATCATGAATTGACAATTACAAAAATTTACCCGGTCATTACTGATGGGCAGTTTGAAGTGGATATGGAATTTCCGGGTGAAGCTCCCGAAGGCCTGCGTCGCGGTCAAACATTGCGAATCCGGCTGGAATTGGGAGAATCGGCACAAGCTGTTCGATTGGCAAGGGGCGGATTTTATCAGACAACCGGTGGTAATTGGGTATTTCTGCTGAATGAAGATGAGACTCGGGCAGTTCGGCATGAGATACAATTAGGTCGTCAGAATCCGGAATATTTTGAAGTGTTGTCCGGCTTGCAGCCCGGCGATAAAGTGATTACCTCAAGTTACGATACGTTTGGGGATAATGAGGTTTTGGTTTTGGAATAAATTGGATGTAGTTAGTTGTCAGTTGTTAGTGGTGTTTTTTAATACCGGCCTACAACTAACAACAAACTACTGACCACTAACTAATTTCCTATTGAATTTAAATATGCGTTTAATCTTGGTACTAATTCAGTAATTATATGAGCGATCTCATGAACCTCTTTCTTACTAATCAAATTTCGTTTGGAAGCTCTCCTGAGCCAGAATTTGGTTTCGTAAAGAGAAGATCTGGCAATTTTAACAAAACGTCTATTCCCTTTGAACGTACCCCTACCGTTTCCTTCAGCAATGTTTACACCGATACTATCAGCAGCCCGAACAAGTTGTTTGCCAACTGTGTCTTTCGCAAAGTAATTCCAAACAACTACGATATCCCAAATTGTATCAGCCAAAGTTTCAGAAAGTTGATAGACTTCAAGTTTTTCAAAATTAGATTTAGATGCATCCATAATGAAAAGAATTTGATTTATGTTCACGAAAACAACTGACAACTGACCACTAACAACTGACAGTATCTATACATATGAACCCAATACCACGAATTCCTTACAGAACTTTATAAAATTACCAAACAATAAAACGAACAAAGCCATGATCAAAACAAAAAATCTGAAGAAAGTATACGTCACTGAAGAGGTGGAAACGACCGCTTTAAATGATGTGAATCTTGAAATTAAAGAGGGTGAATTTGTAGCCATTATGGGGCCCTCAGGATGTGGAAAATCTACACTGTTGAATATTATGGGACTTTTGGATAATCCATCCGAAGGCGAGTATCATTTTATGGATCATGAGATTTCCAATCATTCCGAAAGGGAACGTGCTCAACTTCGAAAAGGGAATATTGGATTTATTTTCCAGAGCTTTAACCTGATTGACGAACTGACCGTCTTTGAAAATGTTGAGCTTCCGCTCCTTTATCTTGGCGTCGATTCTAAAGAACGAAAAGAGAAAGTAGAAACGGCACTGGAACGAATGGGAATGATGCACCGGCGCAATCACTTTCCGCAGCAACTTTCCGGTGGTCAGCAGCAGCGTGTTGCCATTGCCCGGGCCGTTGTTGCCAACGCCAAACTGATCCTCGCCGATGAGCCGACCGGTAACCTCGATTCCGATCATGGCGACGAAGTGATGAAACTGTTGGCCGAACTTAACGACGCCGGGACTACCATCGTCATGGTAACTCACTCACCCCACGATGCCGATTACGCCCGACGTGTGATTCACCTGTTCGACGGCCACGTGGTGACCGAGAATATGCAGGAAGGGTTTCACGTGTAGAAAGCATTCAGCGGTCAGCCATCGGCTTGTTGACTGCCGGATGTAGATGGCCTTGCCCTGTTTCAAG
>CAYRDO010000135.1:0-11018 GCA_964422985.1 uncultured Rhodohalobacter sp.
AAAATTAGTATCGAACACTGCGTCTTTAATTAGTATCTTTATAGCTTGTTTTCATCACCTAATGCACGTTTTATTATGATTTCTTCAAAAGAAGCAATGAATCTCGAAGAAAATTATGGAGCTCACAACTACCATCCCCTCCCGGTTGTGCTTGCGAAGGGAGAAGGTGTATATGTTTGGGACCCGGAAGGGAATCGCTATTTCGATTTTCTGTCTGCCTACTCTGCCGTAAATCAAGGTCATTGCCACCCGAGAATTATCGGTGCATTACAGGAACAAGCTGAAACGCTGACCCTCACATCCAGGGCTTTCTACAATAATCGCCTTGGGGAATTTGAGAAGTTCATTACCGAATTTTTTGGGTTTGATAATGTTCTGCCAATGAACACCGGTGCCGAGGCCGTCGAAACAGCGATTAAGATCTGCCGGAAATGGGGGTATGAAGTAAAAGGAATACCCCAAAATAAAGCGAAGATTGTGGTTTGCAGTAACAATTTTCATGGCCGGACGACAACCATTATCTCATTCTCCAGTAACCCGAACGCAAGTTCCAATTTTGGTCCGTATACACCCGGATTTGCAAAAGTTGAATACAACAATCTCGAACAACTTGAATTGGTGTTGAAAGATGACACCGTTGCCGGATTCCTGGTTGAGCCGATACAGGGTGAAGCAGGTGTGAAAGTTCCGGATGAAGGATACCTGAAGAAAGCGTATGAACTTTGTAAAGAAAACAACGCTCTTTTCATTGCAGATGAAATTCAGACCGGGATTGCCCGAACCGGCGAACTGCTGGCGTGTCATTACGAAGGCGTTCAACCTGATATTCTGATTCTCGGTAAAGCTCTTTCCGGTGGCGCGTATCCTGTCTCGGCAGTTTTGGCGAACAAATATATAATGGATGTAATCAAACCGGGGCAGCATGGATCAACATTTGGCGGAAATCCGCTGGCTGCCAGAGTAGCGGTTGAAGCACTCAGAGTTGTCCAGGATGAAGATCTTGCCGCAAATGCGTACCGGCTTGGCAACATCTTCCGTGATGAGATGAATCAACTAAAAGAGGAATGCGATCTAATTAAAGAAGTGCGCGGAAAAGGTTTGCTAAACGCCGTTGAGATTAACGACAGCCCCAAAAGTTCAACCGCCTGGAATATTTGTGTTCAGATGAAAGATAACGGACTTCTTGCCAAACCAACTCACGGCAATGTGATCCGATTTGCGCCACCGCTTGTTATCAACGAGGAACAACTTCAGGAGTGTGTGGATATCATTAAAAAAACCATTCTTGAGTACAGTAAAGCTGTGGCCTGATCCGTTATTACCAGACAAACAGACGGTTTTAGCATTGCCAATTGGTCACGCTGTTCCTTATCCTAAAGAAAGGTTCATAAGAGAAATTCAAAAAATTAGTATTGGAGTATGACACAAACAATTGAACCGAAAAACGTTCGGAAGACGCTGCAGAAGCATATTCTTGCTGACGGATACGAGATTGTTCTTGACTTGGAAAAAAGTGAAGGAGCCTATCTTTACGACTCTGTGAGCGAATCTGAATTTTTGGACTTTTTTACTTTTTTCGCCTCGAATCCGCTTGGAATGAATCATGATCGGTTAGCGGGTGATCCGGACTTTGTTTCGAAGCTCGGCCGAGTGGCTATCAACAAGCCATCCAACTCCGATATTTATACGGAAGAGATGGCTCACTTTGTGGACACATTTTCCAGAGTTGGTATTCCCGATTACATGCCCTATGCATTTTTTGTTTCCGGTGGTGCGCTGGCTGTTGAGAATGCCCTGAAAGTGGCGTTCGATTGGAAAGTTCAGAAGAATTTTCAGAAGGGATACACGAAAGAAAAGGGGCATAAAGTGCTTCATCTTGAAAAGGCATTTCACGGCCGGAGTGGTTATACAATGTCTCTGACCAATACCGATCCTAACAAAACAAAATATTTCCCAAAGTTCGATTGGCCGCGAATTCCGAATCCTTCAGTGGAATACCCACTCAATGAATTAAGATTGGCAAACGTACAGGAGAGAGAACAAGTGGCCTTAGATAAGGCGCGTAAATATTTTGAGATGTATCCGGATGAAATTGCATGTATTATCCTCGAACCGATCCAGGGAGAGGGTGGTGATAATCATTTTCGAAAAGAATTTCACCAGGGATTGAGAGATCTGGCGGATGAATTTGAAGCACTTCTGATTTATGATGAAGTACAAACCGGCGTTGGATTAACCGGGAAATTCTGGGCTCATGAGTACTATGTGAAACCGGACATCCTTGCATTCGGAAAAAAGGCTCAGGTTTGCGGAATCCTGGCAACGAATCGGGTTGATGATATCGACACGAATGTTTTTCATGTATCTTCCAGAATCAATTCTACTTGGGGTGGCAATTTGGTAGATATGGTTCGGTTCGACAGAATTCTTGAAGTGATTGAAGAAGACAATCTCGTTGAAAATGCGGCAACAACCGGAATCTACCTTCATGAGCAGATCAACAATTGGTCCGAGGAATATGAAGAGGTAACAAATCCACGTGGGAAGGGACTTTTCTGCGCGATCGATTTGCCGGATACAGAAACTCGCGATGCCCTTCGAAAAGAGTGCCTGAAAAATCAACTAATGATTTTGGGATGCGGTACCCGAACAATTCGTTTTCGTCCGCCACTGACCATCAAAAAAGAACAGATCGACGAAGGAATGGATATTCTCAAGAAAAGCCTGAAATCTGTCCTCTGATTTGGTCTTAAGTTTTTGTAAACCTGCCTCAGTGAAATGGTGCATTTTTAGAGTAGAAAGTAGCCTCCTCGCATAACATTTTTTAAACTCACCTCTACATTTTGCTTGTATATGTGAAAATAATGCTGTTATATTTGTTCAATCATAACATGTCACAAACAAGTAACAAGCTATGGCTTTTATAGAATTGAATAATAATTTCCCCGGAATAGTTGGCCTGATGAAATACCGGCCCGATACTGCAAAACCTCTCAATGAATTGGCTGAAATACTTTTGCGAGGTCCCTCTACTCTCTCATCAGCAGAACGAGAGATGATTGCATCCTATGTATCTTACCAAAATGAATGTCATTTTTGTCACTCCTCTCACGGAGCAGCAGCCGCACATCACATAGATGGCAACCTCGACCTGTTGGATGATATCAAAAAGAATTTTGAGAAAACGGAGATCTCACCGAAACTACGGAAGCTGCTTGCCATCGCAAAAAAGGTCCAGATTCTCGGAAACAAAGTTACAGAAGAGGATATTGAGGCTGCAAAAAATGAAGGCGCTACAGACAGGGAAATTCATGATACTGTTTTGATTGCCGCCGCATTCTGCATGTATAACCGGTATGTGGACGGGCTTGGAACGTGGGCTCCCGAAGAGAAGGAAGCATATAATGATACCGGTAAAATGCTGGCAAACGAAGGCTATTTGGATTCTATATAAATTTCAATCCTCCTAATAGGATTATTGTATCTTTAATTCCCAGTTGTTACTATCGGAGTATTGGTTTTTATTCGGAACAATTAAATTAGGGGGATGGGGTTATGAAGATTCTAAAATGGGTTGGGATCATATTGGGAACGATTGCAGCATTACTACTTATCTTTATTGCTGTAACGTATTTTATAACGGAACGACATTTCAACGAAACTTACGATATACAGGCTGAAACCGTTGAAGTGTCGGCCGATTCTTCAATCATTGCACATGGCAAACATGTAGCAACAATACGCGGATGTATCGAGTGCCACGGTGAGGGATTAGGGGGTCAAGTTTTTATCGATGATCCGGCTGTCGGGCTTTTAATTGCTACGAATCTTACCTCAGGCGAAGGTGGCATTGGAGATGATTATTCAGATGAGGATATGGTCCGGGCGATCCGCCATGGGGTCAACAAAGATGGGAAACCGTCTATTTTCATGCCTTCTCACGAATATAATCCCATTGACAGGCGCGATCTTTCAGCTTTAGTCTCTTATATTCGTAGCGTAGAACCAGTTGATAATGTTCAACCCGCAACACAAGTGGGAATGGTGGCACGATTTCTTTATATGTACGGCGGTATGCATTTGGTACCGGCTCGTATGATTGACCATAACAATCCGATTCCAGAACCCGAAGAAAATCGCACACCTCTTGAAAGAGGAGAATACCTTGCTGTCACCTGTACCGGATGTCATGGTGAAGGGTTCGCCGGCGGAGCAATACCAGGGGTTCCACCCGATTGGCCTGTTGCTCCAAACATTACTCCAACCGGCAACATCGGAAACTGGACTCTCGACGATTTTAAAGCAACCATGGAAACAGGGGTGACTCCGGAGGGCAAAGAGTTACGCATGCCCTACATGCCTTGGCAAATGTTGGGCGCCATGACGGATGAAGAATTGGAGGGGTTGTATACCTATCTCCGCTCTCTCCCTGAAAAAGAGACCGGTACAAGATAAGCAGCAAAAAAGCTGGATATTGTACTCTTTATTTATAGATTAGAAGTGTACGTGAAACTCGTTCTCTATTTTTGATGTACACTTTCGAGTGAATGAGTTTTAAACCGACTCGATCATTATGGATTACAAAGAGTACAAACCGCCAAAAGAGATCGCACACCTTGTGGAGTGTTTCTGGACAAATACACTTCATCCGGAAGATTTCCAGCAAGATTACGATTACATCATCCCAGATGGAAGTGCGGATGCTATCTTCATGCTGAACGGCAACTATTTACGTGATGATGAGATCATCCAATCCAAAAATTTAATTGATTGCTGTAGTTTTGTTACGCCTTTTCAACATGCGGTAAAAGTATATCAGAAGCCATTCACTACCTGTCTGGTGATTCGTTTCAAGCCGGAAGCGATCCAACTATTGACCGGCACCAGTCTGGGCGACTTTGATCAACCTGTTTATCCGCTTGAAGAAATTATGCCCGATTTGGCGGATCTTGCTATGAATCAAATCATCAAAAACAGTCAAGCACCTGAAGTGATTGATAGCATGACTCATTGGTTATCAAAACAGCGAATTGAGCCAATTTCTAACCAACTGATTTCCCATTTTATCAACACGACAATTCAAAAAAAAGGAATGATCGGTATCAGGGATTTTTGTGAGGAATTACAGGTTCACAAATCAACGCTTGAAAAGAATTTCAAACAATCTACCGGTTACACTCCGAAAGAGTATGCCCGAGTGATTCGGTTTAATTTTCTTCTGAACCGAGTTCTCTTCTCGCCAATGAATTTAACGGAGAGTTCGTATGAAATGGGATATTTCGATCAAAGCCATATGATCCGGGATTTCAAGAAAGTAACCGGAATCACTCCTACTGACTTCATTGAGAAAAAATTTACAGTTCCAAAATTAGCGGCGATGGCCATCACCAATAAACGGGCCCATCTGTAAACTAGCTTCTACCCTTTCATCGCTTCGGGAATAGCTCCCTCATATTTTGTACTCATAGCTGAGATTTCGACTGAAAGCAGATCATTGATTTTCAATTCAGATCCGCCGACCTTACCAATCTCGAAAGCAGGAATATCGGCCTCTTCAAAATGAGCCCGAACCTTTTCAACGTTTTCAGGGTTGCAAGAAACCACAACACCGGATTGAGCTTCACTGAACAAGATCTCATGTTTTGAGCCGGAGAACGATTCGATAGAAATCTCGGCCCCTTTATTTCCAAAAATGGACATCTCTGCCAGTGTGATTGCCAACCCTCCATCGGAAATATCATGAACCGCTTCAAGGTTTCCGGACTTAATCGCATCTAATAGTGCTTCCTGGAGATGTGCCTCGAAATCAAGATCGATGTCGGGCGTATCACCTGTGGTAAGATGATGGATTGTATTCAGATATTCACTTCCACCCAATCCTTTTCGTTCTGCCCCGATGTAGATAATTGCATCTCCATCGTTTTTGAACCCGGGCGTCATGCGATGTTTTTCCACATCCTCAACAATTCCCAGCATTCCAATGACCGGAGTCGGGAAAATAGCACCTTTCGGATTTTCATTATAAAAACTCACATTCCCGCCGGTGACCGGTGTATTTAATCGCCGGCACGCATCGCCCATACCGCCGAGAGCTTCTTTGAATGTCCAGTATACATCCGGTTTGTAGGGATTCCCAAAGTTAAGGCAGTTTGTAATCGCCACCGGTTTTGCTCCACTACAAACTACATTTCTTGCTGACTCGGCAACTGCAATCTGACCACCTTTTCGCGGATTCAAATAAACATATCGTCCATTACAATCCGTTTTCACAGCCAAGCCTTTTTTGGTTCCCTTGATTCGAACCAGCCCTGAATCAGAAGCACCGGGAGCGTTCACAGTGTTGGTTCGAACGGTTGTATCATACTGCTCATGAACCCATCGCTTGGATGCAATATTCGGTGCATTTAACAGATCCAATACAAGAGTTTCAAAATCTTCTGAGTGCTGAAGGGTATTGGTATCAAAATTTTGAACGGTATCCAGGTATTCAGGCTTTTTGGTTTCCCGAACATATTGAGGAGCTCCGCCACCAAGCACCAATGAATCCGCGGGCATATCGGCTTTAATTTCGCCGTCCTTCCAGTACGTCACGCGATCGCCTTCTACAACTTCACCACAAACCACGGCATTGAGATCCCATTTCTCATACACATCAATAATTTCTTGCTCTCTGCCTTTTTCGGCAACTATCAACATCCGCTCCTGGCTTTCGCTGAGAAGAATTTCATAGGAAGTCATGCCGTCTTCGCGCATCGGAATTTTGTCAAGATCCATCTTCATTCCCTGTCCGCCTTTGGCCGTCATTTCAGAGGATGAACAAGCAATTCCCGCAGCTCCCATATCCTGCATTCCAACAACAGCGCCGGTCTTCAGCGCTTCAAGGCTGGCCTCGAGTAGAAGCTTCTCAGTAAATGGATCACCCACCTGGACACTCGGTCGTTTGGCTTCACTTTCTTCGCTGATATCTTCCGAAGCAAACGTCGCCCCGTGAATTCCATCACGACCTGTACTGGATCCTACAATCAACACAGGATTTCCAATTCCTTCGGCAATCGCTGAAGCCGTCTCGCCTACTTTTACAATCCCTACGCTCATTGCATTTACGAGCGGATTACCTTCGTAGGCTTCATCAAAATAGATTTCGCCACCCACCATAGGGATTCCGAATGAGTTTCCGTAATCAGAAATACCGCGAACTACGCCATCCAGCAAATATCGAACGCGGGGATTTTTCATGTCGCCAAACCGGAGTGAGTTCAATGAAGCAACGGGACGAGCACCCATCGTAAAAATGTCCCGGTGAATTCCACCGACTCCGGTTGCCGCACCTTCATACGGTTCAATAGCTGAAGGGTGATTATGGCTTTCGATCTTAAATGCACACGCCAGTCCATCTCCGATATCTACCAAACCGGCATTTTCTTCACCGGCTCCCACTAAAAGCTGATCGCCGGTATTTGGAAGTTTTTTGATTTCAAGAATGGAGTTTTTGTAGGAACAGTGCTCACTCCACATCACGGAGTAAACTCCCAATTCTGTAAAGGTTGGCGTACGGCCGAGATAATCTTTGATCATCTCAAATTCTTCTTCTGAGAGGCCGTGATCGATTGCTAATTCAAGATTGACTTCGGGTTCCTGAACGGTTGTGTTCGACATTCCGGTTGGACTGATTGATTTGCGTTGATTCGTTAAAAGCTAAAAGGTACGATTATTTGATTAAAGGCTCTAACCAGATGCGGTTAAAATCTCAGCACACTGAATTGATCCGTTGTTTAGACTTCATCTAAAAATGAACCTTTGTATTGACTGTAATTTAAAATCAGCGTAAAATCTAATATCAATATTCGAATTTAAACATGTGATTTAAAATAATTTCTATGAGGCTCATCTCTCAGGGTGCTCAATATGCTATTTCGGCTATTATTGCAATCTCAAAACATACCGAAGAAGGGGCAATTTCTGCGTCCTATTTATCTAAATCGCTGGATTGCCCGACTGCATATCTCTCTCAGATTTTAGCTAAACTGAAAGAGCCCGGTATACTCAATTCCAAGCGTGGGCTTAATGGAGGTGTTTTTTTGGCAAAACCAATTGAGGAGATCAGCATGATGGATGTAATTGGAGCAATTGACGGTACTGAATTTTTCGACAAATGCTTTATGGGAATTCACGGGTGTGGAAAAATTGAACCTTGTCCCTTTCATGAATTTTGGTCTGTTGAACGAAAAAAAATTGAACAGTGGCTCCGAGACACAACCTTTAAAGAAGTAGACGATAAGATGACTCAAGCATGGTTCGATCTTCGTTTGCAATTTTCAAAAGGAGTCCCATCTTTTTAAGTAATGGAGAATGTGAAGTCAACCATATCAAGAGATGTTTGCTTTCACTGCGGTGAGCTATGCAACGGTTCCTCTATACAGACAGAAGAAAAATACTTTTGCTGTGCCGGTTGTAAATCCGCTTACCAGATTTTGGACAAGAGCGGACTTTGCAGCTATTACGATCTTGAGTCTCATCCCGGCATCAATTTAAAATCTACAAAATCCCGGACACGTTTTGATTACCTGGAAGATCAGGAAGTGATTGAGCGTATTACCGATTTTCAAAATGAGAAACAGCTTTCCGTCACGCTCTACATTCCCAACATTCACTGTACATCGTGCGTGTGGTTGCTTGAAAATCTGCAAAAGCTGGATGAGGGTGTTCTTCAATCAACCGTAAACTTCATGAAGCGAGAGCTTTCGCTTCTGGTTGATACAAACCAAACATCTCTCAGAAATATTGTCGAACAACTGACCACCATTGGCTACGAGCCTGAAATCCGACTCGACAAACTGGATGCAAAAACATCCAAATCCCATCAAAACCGATCACTTTGGTTGAAATTGGGAGTAGCCGGATTCGCATTTGGCAATATTATGCTCTTCAGCTTTCCTGATTATTTAGACCTTTCCGGTAGCGGAGTCGGTACTCATTTCCGGGTTTTCTTTGGAGCCCTGAATATCATTCTTGCGCTTCCTGTTTTGATTTACAGTAGCAGCGATTATCTGAAATCGGCATTTGCGGCATTGAGCCAGCGCGGAGTGAATCTGGATGTACCGATCTCCATTGGAATCGTTGCACTATTTAGCCGAAGTGTCTATGAGATCGTGACTGGTATCGGTACCGGTTATATGGACTCTTTTACCGGCCTGATTTTCTTTTTGTTGATTGGAAAATTGATCCAACAAAAAACCTTTAATCGCCTCTCTTTTGACCGTGATTACAGATCGTACTTGCCGATTGCAGTAAATTCCATCGATTCATCCGGAATTGAAAAATCCATCTCTCTGGACAAACTAAAACCCGGCATGGAGATTCGGTTACGAAACCAGGAATTAGTTCCCTGTGATTCAATCCTCCTCTCTGACAAAGCCTTTGTGGATTACAGATTTATTACCGGAGAATCAGACCCGCAGGAAGTAAACAAGGGCGATCATGTATTTGCCGGGGCTCGCTTGACCGGGACGTCCGCAACGCTTCGAACCGAAGAGGAAGTCGAGAACAGTTATCTCACCAAGTTGTGGAATCATGAGGCGTTTACAAATAATGATAAAGAGCTAAAACTTACCAGTTTCGCGGATCGAATCAGCCCATATTTTACAATTTCTGTCCTGGGAATTTCTACGTTTGCTGGTATGTATTGGCTTTCTGCAGGCGGCGTGGAGATGGCATTGACAGTTTTTACCGCGGTTTTGATTATCGCTTGCCCCTGCGCGCTGGCTCTTTCTACGCCCTTCACGCTTGGGTCCGCCCTGAATATTCTCTCGTTGAACGGGCTTTTTGTGAAGAATCATCTGCTGTTGGAAAATCTGTCGAAAGCTACTTCTATTGTCTTTGATAAAACCGGGACGCTGACCAACAAGCAAGATAAAAATATTGAGTACAAAGGTGCTGAACTTTCTGATGAACAAAAGAAACTCATCCTTTCCGCTTGCCAGCAATCGATTCACCCAGTAAGCCGAAAAATTGTTGAATACCTTCTTGATGAGATCGATAACACCATCAGACAGGATAGTTTTTATGAAGTGTCCGGCAAAGGGATTTTTGCCGCTTTTGAGAACAGAATGATCTGCGTGGGTTCTCGAACATTTGTTTCCGAAAAGACAAATATTCCTTTAGAAGAAATTCCAAAAGCTGAGTTTGACGGAACCACCGCTCATCTCGCTATTGATGGGAAATATTTTGGTACGTTTTCCTTTAAAGCCGGACTTCGTGATGGAATTGCCAATTTACTTCAATCCTTAAAATCAAGTTTTAAAACCTTTTTGATTTCCGGCGATAATGAAAGTCAGCGAGAAGAATTTGCCGGATTTTTTGGATTGAATGGCTCGCTCTTGTTTAATAATTCACCTGAAGAAAAACTGAATTTCATCAACAGTTTGCAAGAAGATGAGCAAAAAGTTGTGATGGTTGGAGATGGACTGAACGATGCCGGAGCTTTGAAACAGAGTGATTTTGGCATTGCCTTGTCGGATGATATCAGCTCCTTCTCTCCCGCTTGTGATGCCATTTTAGAGGGGAATTCACTGAAGAAATTGAGTGATTTTATCACATTTTCGCAGGCTTGCATGAAGATCATTATTGCAAGTTTTGTGCTATCACTTTTGTACAACACCATCGGGTTGGGCTTTGCAATCTCAGGTCATCTGTCGCCATTAGTTGCTGCGATTTTGATGCCGCTGAGCTCTGTCAGCGTGATGGTATTTACATTTTTAACAACTCGCTATTCAGCAAACAAACTGGGGCTGGCAATATGGAAGTAATATTCATGCTTATCGGGTTCAGTTTATTCGTCGCCATAGTATTCCTTGTACTGTTTTTTTGGGCGGTTCGGAGCGGTCAGTTCGACGATCAATACACTCCTTCCATGAGAATACTATTCGACGATAAGAATTCAGAACAACAACAAACAACTAACAACAAAAATCGGGATGAGTAATGTCATCATTAGAAACCTTTCATTACGATAACGAAAT